>CANREO010000030.1 GCA_947629635.1 uncultured Clostridia bacterium | reverse complement strand
TCATTGCGCAATCTAGCGATTCCCGGGCGTTTCTGCGATGTTGCCTGCCGCCATAGAGCATAGGCATGATGACGGTGATTCTTGCCGGCTTACCCGTACACGCACAGATTATACGTTTCAAATTGGCGTAATGCTCGTCCGGCGTCAACGGCACCTCGATGCCCATCATTTTATATGTTACGCCGTGATTGCCTGGGTCGCATATGATATACAAGTCCTTTCCGCGCACCGTTTCGTCAATGAGTCCCTTGGCGTCGCCGTTGGTGAAGCGAGGACATGACGATTTCAAAATGAACGTGTCTTTCTTCAACCTTTTCCCGAGGTGCGATTCGCTGTAAAGCGTGATAAGGCGTTTGTCAATAAGCTGTGCAAGTTCCTCTGCGCCGGGCGTCGCGATAAGCGCAATCGGCGCACTGGGTGTTTCCCCAAAAACAGAGAAATCGGGTGTCATCGGTTTCCTCCAACTATGTAACTTATCTCTTTTTGCTTCCCCCACCCGTCGAAAATACGTTCGGGCAAAAGCTTGTACGCGTTACGTTTCATCATGCATGCGCGCCTCACAACTTCGGGAGTTAATTTCAGGCGTCGTATAGGCACAAGAAACAATTCTTGTATAAATTATAACAAATAAAGGAACTTTGCGCAATCATATAAACGAATAAATCTTAAATATTTCCTATCGGTCGGCTTATGTTTTTCAAGTTTATCAACATTATGCCGCAAAATCTTTTATATTACGGCAAAATTTGCACGAGCAAACTGTTCATCACCATAAACCCCTCGTCCGTCAGAGAATATCTGCCGTCTTTCAAAACAAAAAACTTTTGCATATAAGGAGGAATTTTGCCTTCCAGCAACTCTTTTTCAACTCCCTTTGTAGTACGCAATCCGAGCATGATTCGCTCAAATCGCACGTCTTCCTCTCTTAGGACCGTCATCTCCACGCGTGGCACTTTATCAAATGCGTCAACGCAGTTTATTCCGGCAATATATGCGTTTATATTTTTGGGAGACGCAAATCTTATGGCATTTTCAAGAGGTTTTTTTCCGTCAAGCGTTTTAATGTACGAATGTGCTCCCGCGCCTATCCCCAAATACTCCTCATCGGTCCAATATCCCATATTGTGCATCGACTCATAACTTTTACGCGCATAATTTGATACTTCATATCTGTAAAATCCACAAGATTTCAAGGTATCTAACGCAGTATTTTGCAAATCTGCCACTTCATCGTCGGACGGCAGGAGCACTCTTCCGTCCTCCGCTCTTTTTGCAAGCGGCGTGTCTTTTTCAAGCGTAAGTTGATATACGGACATATGTTTGACAAGCGGAGCCAACCGTAAAATCTCTTCCTTAACGGCTCCATCGCTGTCATAAGGCAGACCAATCATCAAATCGCAGGAAACATTGTCAAAATATTGCCCGGCGAGTTTCAACTTTTCTATGGCCTGTATTGCGCTATGCAACCTGCCCAAGCTTTTGAGATTTCTGTCGTCCAGGCTTTGTGCCCCTATGCTTATGCGATTTATCCCCTCCTGTCTGTATGCGGCGAGTTTTTCCTCTGTTAAACTTTCCGGATTTGCCTCTATGGTAAACTCTTTTAAATCTGTCAAATCGAAGGCGGAGCGCAGCGTTTGACATATCTGAGCAATTGCCGCGGCGTCGAGAACGCTAGGCGTGCCGCCCCCTATATAGATAGTTTTTATCTGTGCATGCGCAAATTGCTTACCGGCCATTTTGAGTTCGGATCTGAGCGCGGCAAGATAGGAGAATTTGGTCGCATCGTCAGTTTGAGCGTACGAGTTGAAATCGCAATATTGGCATTTTGCCTTGCAAAAAGGCAGATGTATATATATTTGCATATCAGTTGTCGATTTTAAGTATCGATATGAACGCCTCGCTCGGCACCTCGACGGAGCCGAGTTTACGCATACGCTTTTTGCCCTCTTTTTGCTTTTCGAGTAGCTTCTTCTTTCTGGTGATATCGCCGCCATAGCACTTTGCCAATACGTCTTTTCTGAGCGCTTTCACGGTTTCGCGAGCGATTATTTTTCCGCCGACGCAGGCTTGGATGGGCACTTCGAAAAGCTGTCTGGGGATGACTTCTTTAAGTTTTTCGGCTATGCTTCTGCCCCTTTGATAGGCATTATCCTTAAATACTATTATAGACAGCGCGTCGCAAAGTTCGCCGTTTATCATCATATCCAAGCGCACCAAATCGCTCTTATCATAGCCGTCCTGCTCATAATCAAGCGACGCGTAACCGCGCGTACGCGACTTCAAACTGTCGAAAAAATCATATATGATCTCGTTGAGCGGCATCCTGTATATCAGTTGCACTCTGGTTGGATCGATGTATGACATATCGATAAATATGCCCCGCTTATTTTGACAAAGATCCATTATCGGCCCAACATATTCCGGCGGAGTGAACAGCGTAGCTTTGACCATCGGCTCTTCAATGCTTGCGATCTCCGTCGGAGACGGCAATGCGGTGGGATTGTCGATAGTCAATTTTTCTCCATTGGTCTTGTTGACGATATAGCTGACGCTCGGAGCCGTGGTTATGAGATCCAAATCGAACTCTCTTTCCAGCCTTTCTTCGATGATCTCCATATGCAAAAGCCCTAAAAATCCGCAACGAAAACCGAATCCCAACGCTGTAGAGACTTCGGGCTCGAAACTGAGCGACGCGTCGTTGAGCTGAAGTTTCAATAAAGCTTCCTTGAGGTCGTCATATTTGGCGCCGTCCGCCGGAAATACGCCGGTGTATACCATTGGCACCGCTTTTTTATATCCGGGCAGGGCTTCGCGGGCAGGCGTATCGGCATTGGTTATAGTATCGCCGACAGCCGTATCGCCAACGTTTTTCACGCTTGCCGCAATATATCCCACCTCTCCTACGCCAAGAGACTGCGCCTGTCTCATACCGGGAGAAAAATAACCTACTTCTATCACTTCAAAACACTTGCCCGATGACATCATTTTGATTTTATCTCCGGGCTTTACGCTGCCGTCAACTATGCGTACCATGGAAATCGCTCCGCGATAGTTGTCATAAAAACTGTCGAATATCAGCGCTTTCAACGGGGCATTCTCGTCGCCCGTCGGCGACGGAAGTTTTTCGATTATCTGCCCTATAAGTTCATCTATTCCTATGCCCTCTTTTGCCGAAACAAGCGGACAACCGTCGGTGTCAAGCTTCTATTTCGAGTTTGACGGCGTCGACATCGGCGGACGGAAGATCGATCTTATTTATTACAGGCAAAATTTCAAGTTCGTTTTCAAGGGCAAGATAGACGTTTGAAAGCGTCTGTGCCTCAACGCCCTGAGTCGCGTCGACTACAAGCAGAGCGCCTTCGCATGCGGCAAGAGAACGCGACACCTCGTAGGTGAAGTCCACATGCCCCGGAGTGTCAATGAGATTGAGAATATATTCGTCTCCCTTATACTTATAATACAGTCTGCATGTCTGAAGCTTTATGGTGATGCCGCGCTCCCTTTCTATGTCCATATTATCCAGAAGTTGGCTCTCCATATCACGCTCGCTTACGGTGCCCGTCCTCTCTATAAGGCGGTCGGCCAGCGTGCTCTTCCCATGGTCGATATGAGCTATTATGGAAAAATTTCTGATATGACTTTTGGTCACGGTGCCCTCATTGCTAAAGTAAAATATGCGTCTTACTCATAAATTTTTTATTGACAATATTATAATGTAAATATAAAATTTTATCAACAATAATCATATAAAATTCGAGGTACATAATGCAATTCGAATGGCTGTTTGAACGCCCCATCGCCCACCGCGGTCTGCATGACGACAGATATCCCGAAAATAGCGTCCCGGCATTTGAGGAAGCCGTCCGACACGGCTATAACATCGAAATGGACGTGCATGTCTGCAAGGACGGAAAAGTCGTGGTATTTCATGACGACAATCTCAAGCGCGTCTGCGGTGCAGACAAATTTATAAAGGACTGCACCCTTGAAGAGTTGAAGTCATACTCGCTTGCCGGCACGGAATATAAGATCCCCACTTTTGAGGAATTTTTATCTATTGTGGACGGCAAAGTCGGCATACTGTGCGAAATAAAAGGGCTCAATCCTTTTGACAACTCTATTGCCGCCGCAACGATAAAAGAACTTGAGGGATATAATGGCAATATAGCTCTGCAATCTTTCAACTTCGGCGCCGTGATGTATGCTAAAAAACATTGTTCTCTCCCCGTAGGAGAGCTGTGCACCTGGTGCTCTTTGGACGGCGTAAAAGACAGATGCTTTTCTACCAACTTCATGGGCAAACTACACATCTGTCGCGTCTCGAAACCTCAATTTATATCCTATAACGTCAGGGCGCTAAATCGTGATCTATCTCCAAACAAATGGCTTAAAAAATGGTCGGAAAAACTGCCAGTGATCATTTGGACCGTCGACAATGAGGAAAAACTCGAAGACGCAATGCAATACGGCAACAATTTTATTTTCGAAAATATGTCGCTCGAAAGCGTCGAGGCAGCCATAGGAAAAATGCGACCGTTGGAATGAATCGTCAATAAACAATATAAAGGAGGAGCTTCCGCTCCTCCTTTAATATAAATCGTTTGAATTTAATTGGCGTCGCGGCTCTTAAAACGATTCGCCAGACCGGTGAAATACTTTTTCACGGTCACCGCAAACGTTTCGCTCATACCGCTGATATCCACGAGTTTTGAGCTGTTTGTGATCGAATACGTAACGTATACGTAATAACCGGTAAGCAATACCGTCAATACGCAGAAGATGATATAAAACGGGCTCGTCGTCTCATATCCGACTATAGCCGCCGTTGCGCCCGACGCTATGAGTCCGCTCTGATTCAGCAGTTGCGCAAAGCCTAAGAAGCCGATAGCCGTATATCCCGTCACAATACCGTACATTCTCTTTTCACCGCTGATCATAGTGTAGATGAGCGCAAAGACGATCGACAAGAAGAGATAGGTATAATTCACTTTCACCGTAAACACGGCGATCATTGCAAGCGTAAACGAAACGAGCAATATCAATTCCTGCTTATTGCGGTTTTTGAAATACAACGATATGACGTATGCTTCGAGCACAAGCAGAAATACCAAATTGAGGATGCTGACGCTTTGATTTAGCGTCTTGCCGTTCATCGCGACCATGCCGTAGAGGTTGAACGCGTTGTTTACAAAGTATGTCGTGCCCTGCATCTCATTTGCCAAAACCTTGAAGTTGAAGAAGGGATCGCCGTTTGCGATTTGGTTTATGCCGACAGGCAAAGTGAGCAGATACGCAAGCGGAATTGTCGCCACAAGTCCGAAGATGATTTGCGCCCTTTTAGACGTAAATTTGCGCATATCGTCATTGTCTTTGATATAGCAATAGACAAAATACGCTATTACAATGGGCGCTATTGCAAGCGCTCTGAGGTCAAGCACAGCGGCAAGCGTCATCGTAAGATAAGTGGCAAGATATTGCTTGTTTATCATCAGTATCACAGAAACCAGCAACAGCAGCACAAGCAAACTCTCGAAGGTCCCGTTGATTCCGCTCATGGCAAATACGAAAGGCAATACGGCATACATTGCCGCATAGACCGTAGACAATTTATTGCCCACGCGCTTTTTACCGTAAAAATAGATAAGCGCAACGACCGCCATGTCGGCCAGCACGTTTATAAAGCGCAAAAGAATAGACGCGGACGCGTTTGTGAGATCACGAGTCGCCGCTCCGATAATTGCCAGAATATACATTGAACCGGGCGAGAAAGTCGACGACGGATTGTTTTGCAAATACGTCCACACTCCGTTTTTGGCTGAGAGCGATTCGGCAGCCGTAAGCAGATTGTTCATCGTAAGATCGCTCGCCGTGCCGTACATTGTCATAAGCAAAACCAACCTTATGGCAAACGTTGCAAGCGCAAGCATGCATACGATGAATATGCTATTGTGATACCACTTGCCGCTCTTTATCTTGGTTGCGCTGCCGGTAGCATAGGCATTGACTTGTTCCCCTATATTTCCGAAAGCGTTGCGCCTTCCGTAAATGCGCCTGATGATAATATAAAATGCTATCATTGCGACGATCGAGAAAAGCGTAAGCAAAACGACGAAGCAAATGCCCCTTACGTCCTCTGCGCTTTGCACCGTCCTGACCTTCCTGAAATTGACGATTTCAACGTCCTCGGGCACGGACTCCGCCTCCACTCTTTGTACGGAAACGTTGTCAAAGAAAACCGAACCGGTACAACCGAGTTGATTTGTGCCTAAACAGAGCGCTATAGTAAGATAATCCGTATTTTTGGGTCTTACATAAAACGTTCTCGTCACATATCCGTTTGTCGCGCTGCGCTGACCCGCAAAGACATATCCCGTATTTTCGAGGAAAGTTATGTATGCGCCATTGTCGCGATTGAGTTCGCTTTCGACTTTGATGTCAACGCTGACTTTATAAATCTTGTTGATATCGACTTTGACGCGCTGATAAACATAGGAGTATTTGTTAGTAGAGCCGTTGCTGATGCGAAGCGCATAGTCGCTCGTATCTCCGTCCTTGGGACTGCGCGAATACTCGCCCTGCAAGTCGGACGGGACGGACCAACTGGCAAAGTGGTTGTTGTTTTCCTCATCCACCCAGTCCGAAAACGCGCCGTCGGCAACGAGTTCCGTCCCCACTTCGCTGCTCGCATTATTGCAAGCTGTAAAAGCGAAAAGTGCCAGTACTGCTACCAGCACCAATGCACTTATCAAAATGAGTCTTTTTTTCATCTGACGATCCTTTGAAAACGGATAGAGCAACTATCAGTTTTCCTTAGGTTTTACGGCCTTAAGCTTTGCGGCCTTACCCGTTCTGTTTTTCAAATAATAGAGCTTTGCGCGTCTGACCTTGCCTCCGCGCACCACTTCTATGCTGTCGATCTTCGGCGAATGGATGGGGAATGTCCTCTCTACGCCGACGCCGAACGTAACGCGACGCACGACGATCGTTTCGCGAATGCCGCCGTTTTTCTTGGCGATCACATAGCCTTCATAAGTTTGGATACGCTCTTTGTCACCCTCTTTGACCTTGACGTTGACCTTGACTTGATCGCCTATAGCGATTTCGGGCAGATCTTGTCTCATACCCTCTTTTTCGATTGTGTCGATAATGTTCATCTTGACTTACCTCCTAAATACGAAATGTTCTTACACAAGCCTTGTCTTGCCAGCGGAACATCCGAGTCACGCGTGTTATATTAACATATAAATTATTTATAGACAAGCAAATTTAAATAAAAAGTTTATATTTCAGTGTCTTTTTTGGCTTTTTATCTATATTTTTTGCTATACTTCGCGTCGCGCATATCAAAAGCGTTGACAACGTGATTTATTTTGCCGTCATCGACTTCGATTATGTCAAATCTGAAATTTTGATTCAAAAGGCCGTGCCTCTGCGCGCACGCTCTCGCCGCAGTCACGTATCTGCCTGCCTTATATCCGTCCACGGCCTCCAAACCGCTGCCGAATGTGTCGTTGTAGCGCGTCTTCACCTCTACAAACACGACGACATATTCTCCCTTTCTTTGCAGCGGCTTTTTAAGCAACTTGCGCAACTTATCCGTCGCGCTCAATGACAGTGGGTCGCCGTATTCGTCTACATATGCCTCGCAAATTATGTCCACCTCGCAGTCGCAATACTTCGCGTTGCGCTCCACTATGGTATATCCCTTGCTTTTCAAGTATTCGGCGGCAAGCTGTTCCCCGATATCGCCCTTTGCTTTGGTATTCATCGCTGAAGTATACCTCCGATAAAACTGTCTCTATGTATGGGGCATTTGCCGTATTCCTTCAAAGCAGCGATATGTTTTGCCGTGCCATAGCCCATGTTGTGCTCAAAATCATATTGCGGATAAAGTTTAGACATCTCAGTCATATAAGCGTCTCTTGTCACCTTTGCCACAATAGAAGCGGCGGCGATCGAATAACTCAGCGCGTCGCCGTGTATTATGCCGAAAGTCTTGTAGGGTATATCGAGAGTCAGCGCGTCTACAAGCACTATGTCGGGCTTGACGTCCAGCGCGGCGACGGCGTCCGCCATACAAGCCTTCGTGGCATTTAAAATATTCATACGATCCACTGCAGCGTGATCGTATGATTTTACCGACACGGCAATCGCCTTGTCCATTATCTCGCCGTACAACTTTTCGCGCTTGTTTTTACTCACTTTCTTGCTGTCGTTTACACCCTCTATAAGCTCTTGCAAATTCATGATCACGGCGGCGCAAGTGACGGGCCCGGCAAGCGGTCCCCTTCCCACTTCGTCCACTCCGCAGATGTATTTGTATCCGCGCTCAAGCAGTTGATCTTCATAATACATAAGCTCGCATGCGCGTACCATTCGTTCACCTCATATTTTATTAATCGCTAAATTTGACGTTTTATATATCGATTTACAGTATATAAAATAGCTTATTTGCAATTTAATATCGTAAAATCATTTTCGCATTTCATGGCTTCTCAAGCATGATTTTGCCTAATTTGCCTTTTCTGAACTCATCAATCACAAGCCTTGCCGTTCGACTGTAATCTATTTGATCTCCCTTAAGTTTAAACCCCTTTGCAACCGCTATTGCGTCAAAGATCTCCAATGTGTCTTGCGGGAGCGCGTTAATGCCGTACCGCGCCGCAAGCGACGTGGGAGATATGTCTTTCAATTCGGCCAACATATCGTAAGCAAGTTCGTCCGTATCCAGCACGTCATCCTTTATCGAACCTATATAGGCGAGATGATGCGCTATTCTTTGGTCTTCGAATTTGCACCACAACGTACCGGGTGTGTCAAGAAAGTCCACGCCGTCTATAGAAAGCCACTGCTTGCCTCTCGTGACGCCGGGTCTGTCCCCCGTAACAGCCTTCGCGCGTCTTATCATACTGTTTATGATAGTGGATTTGCCGCTGTTGGGTACGCCTACGACCATAGCCCTCACAGAAACTTTAGCGCCTTTTTTGGCAAATTTTTCGATTTTTATACCATGTTTATTATATAACACAGCATTATCATTTAGTTTTTCTTCTTT
>CANREO010000029.1 GCA_947629635.1 uncultured Clostridia bacterium | reverse complement strand
TATGATGACGCCGCGCTTGTCGAGGGCCAAAAAAAGATGGGCAAAAACGCTTTGCTTCAGCGCTTTAAGGGTTTGGGCGAAATGAATCCCGAACAGCTTTGGGACACTACTATGGACCCCGCAAAGCGTACTCTGACTCGCGTCACGATCGACGACGCTGCAATGGCAGACAAACGCATATCGGTGCTCATGGGCGACGACAGCAACATAAGAAAGGATTATATTTACAAATACGCGGACTTTAACAAGGTCGACAGTTTCAAGGTCACACAACAGGCATAACGGGATAATTATGGCGAAAGGTAAGATCAAAGAGATAGTATACAATCAGACTGTACTCAATACGGTGTTGGAGGAAGTAATGCACAACTCCATGATCCCGTATTCCGAGAACGTCATTTTAGACAGAGCGATCCCACGCGTCGAGGACGGATTGAAACCCGTTCAGCGCAGAGTACTTTATTCGATGCACGAGATGGGATTGACTCCGGACAAGCCGCACAAGAAGTGCGCTAGGATAGTGGGCGACTGTCTCGGCAAATATCATCCTCACGGCGATAGCTCCGTATACGGCGCTCTTGTAAGATTGGCGCAGCCGTTTGCGATGAGAATGCCGCTTGTGGACGGTCACGGCAATTTCGGCAGCGTGGACGGCGACGGCGCGGCGGCGATGAGGTACACCGAGGCGCGAATGAGCGCGCTTGCCCTGGAGTTGCTGAGGGACATAGATAAGGAGACGGTCATCTGGACCCCCAACTTCGACGATAGTTTGGAAGAACCAAACACCCTTCCGGGGCGCTTTCCTAATCTACTTGTCAATGGGGCAAACGGCATTGCAGTCGGACTGGCCACCAACATACCCACTCACAATATGGGTGAGTGCATAGACGCGGTGATCGCAAAAATAGAAGATCCTAACATCACGACAACGGAACTTTTGAAAGTGTTTCACGGCCCGGACTTCCCCACGGGCGGATTTATCATACCTATCGACAGCCTCGAGGACATTTACGAGACGGGAAAAGGCAAAATAAAAATACGTTCGCGTCTGCATATCGAAAACGACGACAACGGTAAAAAGAATATAGTCATAACCGAGATACCATATCAACTCTCCAAATCTGCGCTGTTGACAAGCATTGCCGATTTGAAAGAGGAAAATAAAGAGGTCTTGCAAGGCATCGCCGAAATAGTGGACGAGTCGGATAAGCAGGGTATGCGCGCGGTCATCAAATGCAAGAGAGACGCCGATGTCAAAAAGATCATCGATTTTCTCATGAAAAAATCCAACCTCGAGATAAGCTATTCTATAAATATGGTCGCTATCGCAAACGGCAAACCCGAGCAACTCAGCCTAAGGGCATATCTCGATTATTATGTGGAATATCAACGACAAATCATCGTAAGACGCACCAATTATGATTTGAAAGCGGCACGCGCAAGAGCCGAAATAGTCGAAGGATTGCTCGTCGCAATCGCAAATATCGACGAAGTTATAAAAATTATAAAGGAGTCGGAGTCGACCGCCAAGGCGAAGGAAACATTGCGACAGAGATTCGACCTCAGCGACGCGCAGGCGCAGGCAATCTTGGATATGCGCCTGAAAAGCCTGGCAAGACTCGAGGTAGGCAAGCTTGAGGAAGAGTTGGCGGCGCTTAAAAAGAGCATAAACTTTTTCGAAGCGGTGCTAGCGTCAAAGAGAAAGCAGCTCAACATCATACGAGACGAACTGGAAGAGATAAAGAGGGCTCAACCGTCAAAACGCATGACCGTCGTCATCGACGATAAGGACGCAGACGGCTATGCCGCTTCTTCCGCCGAAGAAGAGACGGCATACAGAGACGGCGTAATAACTCTTTCCGCCGACGGGCAACTCCGCTTTATGTCGCAAAAGAGTTATTCGGTTGCGGCAAAGGATATGACCTCTTTCGGAGCGGACGTACTGCCGGTACAGTCGCTTGCCGTAAACAATAAGGGTAAGTTGATCGCTCTTACAAACCTTGGCTCTCTTGTCAAGTTGGATGTGGGAAATCTGCCCGAAAAGAAATTCCGTGAAAAATCTTTCAAGATAGGGAGCCTCAATCAAGACGTTCAATCGGGTGAGTATGTGGCAAAACTCATTTTCTTTGACGGCGCCCCCATCGGCGAACTCGTGCTGTTTACAAGAGAAGGTATGGTAAAGCGCGTCGACCTCTCGGAGTTTACCTCTATGAACAAGACGTATATCAAGGCCATAAATTTGCTTGACGGAGACGAGTTGATATCCGCAGAAGTCGTCGACGATGACAAAATGGTTATCGAGGTTACAAGGCAGGGACAAGTGCTCATCTACAAAGCGATAGATATACCAATTCAGGGCAGAAACGCAGTGGGAGTCAAAGGCATAAAACTCAATGACGGAGACAGCGTGACATATGGCGGACAGGTCAGCGATGAGGGCGAACTTGTCGTAATCACCGATACGGGATATGCAAAGCGAGTTATCATTCCAACCATAGACGCGGCTTCAAGATATCAAAAAGGAGTCAAACTTGTTGAACTTGACAGATCTGTCATCAAGTATATCGGAGTAGTCAAAATGCCGTACGATATGGCAATCGTGACGGACGGTAAAACTAATATCGTAAACACCGAAAACATCCGCATAGACACTCGCACGACAAAAGGCAAACAAATATTCAAGAACGTCAAGGTCGAACTGGTCGTATCTCTTGAAGGGTTAAATTGACCGAAAAACATTTTTAAAATAATAAAACCGAAGGATAAACTGGCATTATGTACAAAATAGGTTTTGATAGCAAAATGTATATGCAAAAGCAGTCGGAAATGATCTTGCAACGCATAGACAAATTCGACAAACTTTATTTGGAGTTCGGGGGCAAGCTTTTCGACGACTTGCACGCAGCACGAGTATTGCCCGGGTTTGACAAAGCGGCAAAGATAAAGTTGCTGCATAAGTTGCGCGATAAGGCGGAACTTATCATCTGCATAAATGCCGGAGCCATAGAGCGAAACAAGATGCGCGCCGACTACGGCATTACATACGGTAGCGAAGTCGAGAGAATGATCGACAATATTTCAGGCATGGGCATTTACATCAATTGCGTCGTGATCACCATGTATAATGACCAACAAAGCGCGTCCGCATTTAAACAAAAACTCGAGAACAGAGGAGTCAAGGTCTATTTGCATCGTCCGACAAAGGGTTATCCGCACGAGATAGATACTATAGTTTCGGACGAAGGTTACGGCGCTAATCCTTATATAGAAACATCCAGGCCTCTCGTAGTGCTCACGGCGCCGGGACCGGGGAGCGGAAAACTCGCCACATGTCTCAGCCAACTCTATCATGAAAACAAGCGCGGAGTTAAGGCCGGATATGCCAAGTTCGAGACCTTTCCTATCTGGAATTTGCCCCTCAATCATCCCGTCAATGTGGCATATGAAGCAGCCACGGCGGATTTAAAAGACGTCAATAAGGTGGACAATTTCCACCTCGACGCATACGGGCAGATCACCGTCAATTACAACAGGGATATAGAGGTATTTCCCGTCGTGCGCAGCATACTTGCCAAGATCACGGGTAAGGAGTGCATCTATAAATCTCCCACGGATATGGGAGTCAATATGGCGGGATACTGCATAGTGGACGACGACGCCTGTTGCGAGGCGTCCAAACAGGAAGTCTTGCGCAGATATTGCAAGGCGCTTTGCGATCTGAAATGCGGTACGGGTGATGAAGAAACCGTAAGCAGATTGGAGTTTTTGATGTCCAAATTGGAAATCAGTCTCGCCGACAGGAGCGTAATTCAGATTTCCAGGGAGAAGAGCGCCAAGATGGACGGCGTAGGAATTATCGCGTTGGAACTCCCCGACGGAAGGATAGTCACAGGCAAGGACAGCGAAAGGATGAGCGCCGCGGCGGCGTGTATCTTCAACTCCGTCAAGGCGCTTGCCGGCATCAATGACAGGCTTAAGTTGATTTCCCCATACGTGATAGGTCCAATCATGGATCTTAAGACAAAGATCCTCAAAGAGAGGCATAATGTGCTTACACTCGACGAAGCGCTTGTGGCATTGTCTATATGTGCGGCTACGGACGCCAACGCGGCAAGCGCCGTGGAGCAACTTGCCGCCCTTCAAAATTGTGAGGCGCACTCCACGCATATTTTGAACAAGGCTGATGAAATACCCTTGCGTCAACTTGGCGTCAGACTGTCTTGCGATCCCGAATACGCAGACGGGAATCTATTTACGGAATGAGATTTAAGGAGATATAACATGATTTATGAAAGAGATAAAGTAAACGCCAAATATCAATGGCGCCTGAACGATATTTTCGCGACGGACGACGCGTGGGAGGAATGTTTTTTCAAGTGTGAGGAGAGATTGCCCCATCTGGCGGAATATGCGGATAAACTTTCGGACAGTGATAAACTTTATGATTGTCTGGAGTTGGAAACGAGACTGGGTCACGATGTCGGACACATATATCAATATGCCAAAATGCATCATGACGAGGACGCACGAGACAGCAAATATCAAGCCATGACAAACAGAGCGGAGATGCTTATGGTGCGACTGATGTCGGCGACGTCTTTCATTATGCCCGAGGTATCCGAATTTTCGCGTGAGAGACTCGAGGAACTGTCACGATCCAAAAAATTTGAGGATTATGACGTATTCTTTAAAGAAGTGATAAGAAAAAAAGAGGTCATTCTCTCCAAAAAGGAAGAGAAGATATTAACCGAGGTCGGCATATTTGCGGATACAAACGACGAAGTGTTTTCGATGTTGGACAATGCCGATATTAAGTTTAGTCCCATAAAGGACGAAAATGGCAATAAAGTTGAAATCAGCCACGGCATGTATGGCTTGATGTTGCAAAATCCTTCGCAAAGGGTGCGTAAAAACGCTTTTGAAAGTATGTTCGGCGCATACAAAAACCTCATCAACACAATCGCCGCCAACTATGCCGGCAATGTGAAAAAGGATTGGTTCTTTGCGAAAATAAGAGGATTTAAGAGCGCGTTGGATTATTCCATGTATCAAGAAAACGTACCGCCTACTTGCTATGAGCATCTTCTTAAAGCAGTTGGGAATGGCACGAAAGCGTTGCACAGATATATTGCCTTGAGAAAACGCGCGCTTGGGTTGAAGACGCTCAATATGTACGATCTGGCAGTCCCAATTGTGCCCGAGCAGGAGTTATCCATGCCCTATGACGAGGCAGTGCAAACCGTTAAAGATGCGCTCAAAATCATGGGCGAGGAGTACAGCGGCGTGCTTGCTTCGGCATTTGAAAACGGCTGGGTGGACGCTTATGAAAACAAGGGGAAGCGTAGCGGCGCATACAGCTGGGGCGTCTACGGAGTGCATCCCTTCGTGCTCTTGAACTATCAAGAGACCGTGCACGATGTGTTTACGATAGCGCATGAGCTCGGGCACTCCATGCACAGTTATTATTCCAATCTCTCTTTGCCCGAGCAGAAGTCGGGTTATGAGATCTTCTGCGCGGAGATAGCCTCCACGGTCAACGAAGTTTTGTTGCTTAAGTATTTGCTTAAGACAGCAACAGGCGAATTCAGAAAATATCTCTTGACATATTATTTGGATATGTTCCGCACAACGCTCTTCAGACAGACTATGTTCAGCGAGTTCGAAGTGATGGCGCACACCAAGGTGGAAATGGGCGAGCCGTTGACGCAGGAGACGCTGAGCGATATGTATTACGAACTCAACAAAAAATATTACGGAAAGTCCGTAAAACACAACGACCTTATCCGTTACGAGTGGGCGAGAATACCTCATTTTTACAACAGCTATTACGTGTATAAATACGCTACAGGCATCACAACGGCGGTTTCCATTGCAAACAACATTATCAAATATGGAGCGCCGTATTTCGAAAAATACAAAAAATTTCTCTCCGCAGGCGGAAGCATGGCTCCGTTGGACATCATACGATTGGCCGACGTCGATCTCGAAACATCCGCTCCTTATGAGACTGCGATCAAGGAGTTTTCGGATACGCTTGACGAGCTTGAAAAGGCATATAAGTGAAAATGTCAAACTCAGCGAAAAATTGCATAAAACGAGGATTATCCGCCGCATTTGCGGCGATAATCTTCATTTTTTGTGTTTTTACGCTTGTAGCATGCGACGCGTCCGACGCGTTGAGATCGTCGTCTTCGGAATATCCGTTGCATCTTTTGGGCTTCAGCTATAGCGAAGAAGAAAGCGTGGTCTACGGTGTGGTCGGCATATCGGGCTCCGACGCGAACTTGATAGATTGTCCCAAAGCGTCGGCTACTGCGCAATATGTAGACGAAGGCCCGTTTTTTTATCGCAGAGATACTCGTCTCATACTGGATCCTCAAGCCATATATAGTGCCGTGACGGGTGCTATGACACAAGAAGATTGGATGCACGACGGGTTAAAATATAAAGAGTTGAAAATTGTATTTAGGTATGATACAATCTATAAATCCGTAACAACGGATGGACAAACCGTAAAATCCGGCAAGCATTATTTGCACTCCTATATGCTCGAAAGCGACGAGAGCGAGCATACGGTGCTCATCTCGCAACGCACTCAAAATACCGCAAACTGGTATTCTGTGTTGATCTTGTGCATGCTGATTGTGGGGGTCGCGGTTGTTGCCGCGGTGCTTGCGGTAAAAGGGAAAATATGGCAAAGGAAGAAAAGAAAAGAGTGACGCGCGTCATGCCCAACAATGCGGAAGCCGAGGCCTCCGTACTCGGGGCAATACTTATTGACGGCAATGTAGCGGACAATCTCATCCCCAGGTTGGAAGCCGAGGATTTTTATTTAGCGCAAAACCGCATAATTTTCGACGTGATGAAGGAGTTGCAGGCTCAAAGCAAAGCTATAGATATAGTTACGGTGGCAGACGCTCTCGAACTCCGCGGTAAGCTTGACGAGGTGGGCTCGGTTGCCTATCTGAGCAATTTGGCAGAGGATGTGTTGTCGCCGGCAAACAGCGAGTATTATACTGAGATAGTCAAGCGAGACAGTCTAATTCGTCGCGTAATTCAGGCGGGCAACAACATAGTAAAATACGGTTACGAGAGCGACGACAGCAAGAAAGCTTTGGATAATGCGGAGCGCATGGTGTACGAACTTGCCGAGGCGAATAGCGAAAAGGCGCTTGTCAAAGCAGACGACGCGTTTGCCCTCGCAATGAATTCCATTCAGGACGCACAGGTGGGCAATCTGCCCAAAAACATCATATATACGGGGCTTCCGACGCTTGACAAGCGCACGAAAGGATTTAAGCCCGGCGAGCTTATCTTGCTTGCTGCGCGCCCGTCGGTAGGTAAGACGGCGTTTGCCCTCAATATTGCGGCAAAGGTAGCGTTGAGAGACGCAAAAACCGTCGCTATCTTCTCACTTGAAATGCCGGCAAGTCTGCTTGCAAAGCGTATGCTCGCATATGAATCCAAAATTTCTTTCGAGGATATGGACGCGCTGGGTGGCCTCAGCGTCGGCAACAAAAACAGCAGATTGATGCAAGCTTACAGGCGTTTGGTCGCAGCAAACATATTTATCGACGATTATTCGATGAACACGCCGATGGATGTGCTTTCGAAGTGCCGCCGACTGAAGCGCACCAAGGGGTTGGACCTGGTCATAGTCGACTATTTGCAACTTATGTCCAATCCGCTAAAGTCTTCGGACGGCAGGCAAGTAGAAGTCAGCGATATGTCGAGGAAGATGAAACTGTACGCAAAGGAGTTGGATTGTCCGATCATTGTGCTGTCGCAGATGTCGCGAGACGTAGAAAAGCGCGACGGGCATGCTCCCGTGCTCGCCGACTTGCGTGAGTCGGGCGCGATAGAGCAGGACGCGGACGTCGTGATGTTTTTGCACAATCCGTCAAAATACAATCCGGCTTTGCCGGAAAATCAAATCGTGCTTTCCATGCAGAAAAACAGAAACGGAAGCATAGGAGACATTTTGCTCGAGTGGGAAGGCAGTACGACGACCTTCCGCGAGATAGATCGTAAAAGCGCGCAACAGGAGCCCGTTGGCGTGACTGTAGCGCCTAAGGAAGCTCCCGATCCGCTTGAAGCCGGTATGAAAAAAGTAGACGCGGCGGAGATGCCTTTTGAGGGCGCCGCTACAGACGAAAATCTTCCATTCTGAAAATCGCTCGATGAAAATCGGGCTTTTTTTTGAGTTTCAAAACAATATTGTCGTGCGAATAAACATTTTCGTTTGGAGTATGTTTTTTGATGCGCACTCATAAAATTTTATGTGTTTATAGACGAAATGAAAAGAAAATTGAATATAAAAGACGAGATATTCCCGTTTACTTTGACTTTGCTTGCAAGAAACAAATTGTGTATAAGTGGGGTAAAAAATATTTTGCTCTCCGGCGATGAAACTTTGCGCTTCAGACTTCCGTCGGGTAAACTCGAAGTGCACGGCAGGAGCCTTTTTATAAGAGAAATAGGCGGCGGCGACGTTTATATCGAAGGCGAGATCGGAGGTATCCAATTTGAAGAGTAAACGCGTGGATGGAGGACTTATAGTTGAACGTCGGGTGTCGCACTCTCGCAAGAGGAAGGGCAATAATATCAAAAAACAACCCAATAGATTGCTTGTTTTGTCGAGAAAGTATGGGAATATAAGATTGCTTGTCAAGGGCGCAAACGGCATAAAGGCGTTGAGCGCGATATCAAAACTTGCAAGAGTACGAGACGTCGTGCTATCAAGCGAGGGGACATATGTGACCGTGCCCTCAAAAGTTTGTGACCAGATTATTGCATTATTAAATAATTTATGCTATGATTATAAAATAATAAGCTATGGTGGCGCGGTGCCGACGCTGATCGGCATTTTGGCGCGCTTCGGGCTTGCCGTGGGGTTGTTGCTTTCGATTGTGATGATGGGGTTGTATCCAAACCTTGTCACCCGAATAGAAGTCGGCGCAGTGGACATGCAATCGATAGACGGCGCATTAAACGCGCGTATTTTCGATATACTAGCTTCAAACGGTGTGCGCGAAGGGGAATTGCTTTTCGGACTGGATTGCGACAGCGTGTCCAAGCAGTTGCTCGGGATCGATGGTGTTGCCTTTGCCGGTGTCGTAAGGCGAGGGACGCATATAAACGTCCTTATAAAGCGCGAGGAGAGACCGGAAAATTTCGTGAGCATAGAGGGCGCGCAAGTGAGGGCGAAAAAACTTGCTACTGTCACTCGCGTCATAGTGCACGGCGGAACCGCAGCGG
>CANREO010000028.1 GCA_947629635.1 uncultured Clostridia bacterium | reverse complement strand
GAATATTGCGCATAGACCTATTCCCACAAACAGATATGCCGATCCTACGCTGCCGCCGATTCCGGTCACTCCGAGTATTATTGACAAGATGACGATTACTATTGCCGGCAAAATGGATAATTTGGGATTTTTTGCCACATATTTGCCGCCCAGACTGCCGAACAGCGCGTAGACAACGCAAGTGAAAGCGGGCATGATCCATTTGTTTTTTGTCACTGCCTCGTTCAGGTTGCTCACTCCCAAGCACAACACGAAGATAGCCACGATCACCGTTGTCACAAGGGTGCTTATCGCGACGGCAAGTGTGGATATGACTTCGTTTTCTTCGGTGCCGGGCTTTGTGTCACAAATTTCCTGCGCCTTTACGACGCATGGTATTTTAAGGTTGGACAAATTGCCTGTGATAAAGGCGAGATATTCGCTGTTCGTGCCGAGCATCGGCGCATAGATTATGGGTTCCGCAATCCCGGATATAAAGTTTATGAGCAGGGGGATTATCACAGCCGTGCTGCCGAAAACTTTCCAATCCGGCGTCACGCCGTAATGCAGACCTATTGCGATGGGCACCATGAGGAAAAGCACTATCGCAAGCGCGGTCCAGACCCTTCCTACAAGGTGATATTTGAAGTTGTAATCTCTCATTTTTACTTTGCTTTCCATAAGCGTTTCACCTCGCTATTGCCGCAGCGACGTCCGTAGACAGCGCCCAGCCGTTTTTGGTGGCGCAGTAGCTCAATATTCCAACGACTATCATGGCTATCAGCATTGACAACGGAGTGGCGAAACTATCCAGCCATTTCCAGCCGGCTTTGTTGATGAGCAGATCGCAAAAATACATCATGATCATCGCCACGACGACGGCAATGAAGTTGTAGTAGGAATCTATGTATTTTGCGCCCGTCGTAATTGACGTTATGCTCATGGCAAGGTAGCCCAACACCATGCCTATAAAACAAATTTGGAAGATGAGCTCGCCTATGTTCATTCCGCCTCCCTTTCCGCCTGTCGACTTGCTCATGAGGTTGCCGAATTTAGGTTGTAGCCTGCGATAGAATATTAGAACGAATATAGGCCCCGACATTATAGCCACCGTCATTACCGTAGCTATCGTCACCATATCTTTTGCGGATATACCCACAGACATCAGTTGCTCCAGTGAGCCGCCGATCGCGGTCGCGGCGCCGTCCGCCATTTGCGTTTCGTATTGAAGCGAACCTATTACGCTCAGCCTTATTGCCGGGAAAGCGACGCCAAGCGTACCGACAAGCGTGACTATGCCAAGTCCTATGCCCAATCCCGGCAAAACGGAAAAAGATATAGATGTGGTGATCACCTTTTTTATCTTGACCTTATCAATGCCGAGTTTTTTTGCGCGTTTTAACGAGACTACAATATAAAATGTCGCCAAAGCAACGATAAAGACGAGCACTATTGCGTATAAAATGTACATCAACGGATCGTCAAGCTTAAATTGTGCCGCACAAAGTACTTTATCCATGCATTTCTCCCGAATAAATATACACACATTATACGACGTTTTAAAGCGGAAAGCAAATATATACGTCATTAAAATTGACTTTATCTATTGTTTTATTGTATTTAAACAATATTTATGCAAATATAAACATATAAAAAATTGTGCTTGCTTATGACGGGGCATTGTGCTAGAATATTATCAATAAATCCCCATTTTTGGAAGTAGTAGAATTTCGCGCGTTAAGTGCCGACTGAACGGGGGGTGTCAGCGGACGAAAAGCTAGAGCTTGCGGTGCGATTTTCACTCCCGCTTCGACTTTGCGAGAAAGTGCTTCTGAAAGGAGGCGCTTTTTGGTTTATAAAGAGGCATTGAATTATATAAAGAATATTGCGCGAGCCGGTTCAGATTATGGAATAGAACGCATGCGCGAGCTGCTTGTTTTGCTGGGAGAGCCGGATCGCGCGCTGAAGTTCGTGCACGTAGCAGGCACAAACGGCAAAGGTTCGGTTTGCGCATATATAACAAGTATTTTGCGCGAGGCCGGATATTGCGTTGGTACATACAATTCGCCTTCCGTATTTTGTTACAACGAAAGATGGCTCGTCGACGGAGTGCCGCTCTCGGACGACGAAGTGGCAAAATATATTTCCGAGGTGAGGGATGCGATCGATCGCGAAAGACGTATGAGACCTGCCTTCAGTCCGACAGCTTTCGAGATAGAAACCGCGGTCGCGTTTATTGCGTTTAAGGATAGAGGCACGGACATTTGCGTGCTCGAGACGGGACTCGGCGGCAGGTGGGACGCCACCAACGTCATTTACGATAAACTTTTGAGCGTCATCACTCCGATAGGCCTCGATCATTGCGCGCTGCTAGGCGACACGATAGAGGAGATAGCTTCCGAAAAAGCGGCGATCATAGATGGCGACGCCGTGACCTGTCCGCAGAGCGAAGAGGCGCTCTGCCAATTGAGACGGCCTTATGCTTTAAGGGGTGGGGAAAGACTATACAAGCCGTGTAGTTTGACGATATGTTCTCCCGTAACGCCCGTTTCGGACAGCCTTGACGGACAGGAGTTCGAATATGACGGAGAGAGATATTTCATCAAGATGCTCGGCTCGCATCAATCTGTAAACGCCTCACTTGCCATAGAGGCGGCGAAAATCTTGAATAAAAAGGGTTTTGAGATAGATGCGAACGCAATAAGACGAGGGCTCAAAAATACGTTATGGCGAGCGCGTTTGCAGGTTCTGAAGCCAAGCGAACACAGCTTTGGCAACGGCATATTGGTTCTTGACGGGGCGCACAATCCGCATGGAGCGGCGGCGCTTAGAGACGCGCTGATCCGCTATTTCCCCGGGAAGAAGGTAGGTTTTGTGCTCGGCATACTTGCCGATAAGGATGTAGAGGGAATATTGCAATCGTTATTACCGCTTGCGTCCAAAGCCGTGGCGATCACTCCGCCTTCGCCCAGAGCTTTGGCGGCAACCGAACTTATTAAATTGATGCGCGCGCACGGGACTATGTGTAGTAGTGCCGTTTCGGCGGAGAAAGGGATATCCGACCTTATGAAGGATTGCGAAGTCGTCGTACTCTGCGGTTCGCTAACGATTTTCGAAAATTTGGGAGGTATAAAATGACCGTTGACAAACAGAAAATTCAAACGGCAGTGTCAATGTTACTCGAGGCGATAGGCGAGGACCCAAACCGCGAGGGCCTGAAAGACACTCCTTCGCGTGTCGCGAGAATGTATGAAGAGTTGACTTCGGGTTACGATGGAGACGTGGACGCTCAGTTGTCCAAGGTTTTCGACGACGTAGGCAGTCAGCTCGTCATCGAGCGCGATATTGCGTTTTCCTCTATGTGCGAGCATCATCTTATGCCTTTTTTCGGCAAGGTCCATATAGCGTATATCCCAAACGGCAAGGTTGTCGGGCTAAGCAAACTTGCAAGAACGGTCGACATCTTCGCAAGACGTTTGCAACTTCAGGAGCGAATGACCGCACAGCTTGCCGACGCCATATTCGACGGGCTGAAGGCCAAGGGCGTATTTATAGTGATAGAGGCAGAACACACTTGTATGACGGCGCGCGGCGTCAAAAAGACAAGCAGCAAAACCGTGACTACAGCCGCAAGAGGTATGCTTTCGGAAGAACTTAAAGCTCAACTCTTGGCAAAATTTGTCTGAGGCGGATCATGTTATTCGAAGTCGGCAAAAAACAGTTTTACGGCGGCACGCATATTATGGCCGTTTTGAATGCCACTCCGGACAGTTTTTTTAAAGCGAGCAGAGTGGGCAAAGACGTGTGCGAAATCGCGGAAAGAATGATATGCGAAGGAGCGGAGATCCTGGATGTTGGCGGCCGGTCAACAAGGCCCGGCGGAGTGCAAGTAAGCGTGATCGAGGAACTTGGAAGAGTTGTGCCGTGCGTGAGCGAGTTGAGGGCGGCCTTCCCGGATGTACCGATATCTGTAGATACCTATTATCCCGAGGTGGCGGAGGCATGCCTTAAAGAAGGCGTCGATATGATCAACGATGTCAGTTGTCTCAAATACGACGGAATGGCGGATTTAGTTTCAGAATACGGGGCGTCGATATGCGTTATGCACAACAGGCGCGGTTCGGATATAAAGGATATGTTGCTCGACAAACAGTTGGGACTTGCGCAAGCCGTCGACACATTGCGCTCGGCAGGCGTGCCTTCACAAAAAATATTGCTTGACGGAGGGATCGGCTTCAACAAGGGCGTCGATGAAGACAAATTGCTTTTAAGCAGTTATCCGAAGCTTATGAAATATTTTGACGACTATCCGTTTTTGTTGGGCGTTTCGCGTAAATCCATGTTTGGCGGAGAAGTCGAGGACAGACTTTCGGCTACGCTTGATGCGACGGCGATGGCCGTAAAATGGGGGGTAATGTTTGTGCGCGTGCACGACGTAGCGGCAAACAAAGCGGTAATAACCGCGTACACGGAGTGAAATGGATCATATCATTTTGAAAGATTTTGAGGTCAAAGCATGCCATGGCGTCAATGCGGAGGAAAAGATAATGCCGCAAAGATTTCTCTTTACCGTGCAAATCGCAACCGATAATTTCAGTGCGGCGCAGGCGGACAATATCGATGCTACTGTAAGCTACTCCGCTGTCAAAAAGCGGATAAAAACAGTTTGCGAGAGCAATTGTTTCGACCTAATAGAGACGCTTGCGTATGAAACGGCAGCTATGATTCTCGATGAATTCGAACTCGCGAAAAGCGTTAGACTGACCGTCAAAAAGCCCGACGCGCCCATGAGCGGCAAATTCGATTATGTGGCGGTATGCACCGAGCGAGGCTGGCATAAAGCATATCTTGCGCTCGGATCCAACCTCGGCGACAGAGCGGCGAATTTGGATTTTGCCGTCAGAAGACTTAAACAAGCGCGAGGAATAAAAAACGTCGTTGAGAGCGAGAGGCTGGATACGGAGCCGTACGGCGGAGTCGCAAAAGGCATGTTTGTCAACAGCGCCGTTATGCTTGACACTTATCTTACTCCTCAAGAGTTGTTGAAAATTGCGATGCAAATAGAGAGCGACTGCGGCAGGGTGCGCGTCGAACATTGGGGAGACAGGACTTTGGATATTGACATTTTACTGTATGACGATGAAGTTATTTCTTCTCCCACGCTCATTATTCCGCATCCCGAGATGCACCTGAGAAGATTTGTTCTGGAGCCGCTTTCCGCAATAGCCCCGTATGCGCTGCATCCGCTGTTGAACAAGCGAGTGAGTGAACTGATCAAAGATTTTTCCTGAACTGTGACCGCGCCTACTGAGGCGCGGTCTTATATGCTTCATCTCAGGCGAAAAATTAAATACTTGCAAAAAAGAGGTATATATGATACACTTTGTTTAATATCCTGACTTGTGGATATAAAGGGAAAGGGAAATAGAAAAGGAGAGGATACAAAATGCATTTAGTAATCAAGCAAAAATATATCACCATCGGTGATAAGTTTTCCATAAGCGACGAAAATGGCCAAACGGTGTTCTATGCGCGCGAAAAATTATTTAAATTGCTTGCAAACATGGACATTATGGATTTGAATGAGGCTGTGCTCTGCCATATGCAAGCAAAGTTCTTCCACTTTTTCTCGTATTTCGAGATCCATGACGCGCAGGGTCAAATCGTCGGAAACATCGACGAGAGGATGCATATGCCGTTTATGCGTCGCGCAAAAATGACGTACGGCGATCGTGTGTATAAGATCAAGGGCGGACCTTTTAAGATGAAGACAATCGAAAAAGTCGACGGCAAATGGGATAAAAAGCATCCCGTTTGTCATGCGAAGAAACATGTTTTCAAGATCGCCGATACTTATGACGTGGAAATCGACGAAAAACGCATCGACCCGTTGATCGGCGCCATGATTGCGCTTTGGTACGACAAGGTCAGACACGGAAGGCAACACTGAAAAAACGGCGAGATATCTCGCCGTTTTTTAATGTAAATCAGATTCAATTTGCTTGTAAATATCACAAAAATATATTATTATAAGCAAGGTATAAATTTTCCGCTTATGCGGCAAAGGAGAAAATATGAAAAATCTTAAAGGCGCATGTATTTTCGGGCAGTCCGGCGGCCCGACGTCAGTCATCAACAGCAGTGCGGCAGGTGTGTTTACAGAGGCGCTTGCGCAGGGCAATATCACGGCAGTATACGGTGCCGAGCACGGCATTGTAGGCATACTCAACGAGAAATTTTTCGATATTTCCAAAGAGGATCCGAAGGAGATAGAATTGCTCAAATACACTCCGTCCTCGGCGCTTGGATCCGCGCGTTACAAACTCAAGGACGCGGATGTGGACGACACGGATTATAAACGCATTCTGGAAGTGTTCAAGAAGTACAATATTCGTTATTTCTTTTACAATGGCGGCAACGACAGTATGGACACCTGCAATAAGGTCAGCAAATATCTTCAATCCGTCGGATACGACTGCAATGTAATCGGCGTGCCCAAGACGATAGACAACGACCTTTACGGCACTGATCATTGCCCCGGTTATGCCAGCGCGGCTAAATATATCGCAAACACTATTATGGAGTGCAATCTGGACGCTAAGGTGTACAACTACGGCTGCGTTTGCATCATGGAGATCATGGGCAGAAACGCCGGTTGGCTGACTGCAGCGGCGGCTCTTGCCGGCTACAAAGGATTGGGCGCGGATCTCATTTATCTTCCCGAAGTTCCGTTTGACACCGAAAAGTTTCTCGCCTCCGTCAAAAACATTTGCGAGAGAAATGACAATAAGTGCATAGTGGCGGTGTCCGAAGGATTGAAAAACGCCGACGGAAAGTATGTCGCGGAGTGCGCCGTGTCCGAAAACGACACTTTCGGTCATGCTCAACTCGGCGGCCTTGCGCAAGTGCTCGCAAATCTTGTCAAGACGAGGCTCGGCGTGAAAGTGCGTCCCATAGAACTCAGCTTGATGCAACGTTGCGGCGCTCATTTGGCTTCTAAGACGGATATCGAAGAAGCTTTCAATGCCGGAGCATTTGCGGTGCGCAGCGCTTGTGAGGGCGAAACGGATAAGATGGTCATATTTAAGAGAGAGTATGACAAACAAGGCAACTATGTGTGCAAAAACGTGCTCATGCCTCTCGAGCTCGCCGCCAATACTGAAAAGAAGGTGCCTGTCGAGTGGATCACAAACGACGGATCGTACGTAAGCGACGAGTTTGTCAAATATGCGTTGCCTCTCATTCAGGGAGACGCAAAGGCTCCTCTTGAGGATGGTTTGCCGCGATTTGCAAAACTCAAAAAGATATACGCAACACTGTGATATTTCGCGACGGCGTCATGCCGTCGCTTTTGATATGAGACTTATCGAGGGCGATATAATAGAGGGAAGGATCTGCGATTTCGCAAGCGGCGGAGAGGGCGTGATGAAGGTCGACGGCTTTGCGGTGTTTATCCCGTTTGCGATAGTCGGCGAGCTTGTGCGCGCCAAAGTTTCGCATGTCAAAAAAGATTGTGCTTTTGCTACGCTTGTAGAGGTCGTCGAGCCGTCGAATAATCGCGTAAAACCGCGATGCCCTTATTTCGGGAAATGCGGCGGATGCGATCTCCAGCATATGTCCTATGATGTCCAATTGGAAGTGAAAAGAAAATGCGTAGAGTCTGCGCTGAGAAAAACCGCAAACGCGATCTGCGTTGTGCCCACGCCGATATCCTGTAATCAGTGGGAATACAGAAATAAAATTACGTTGCCTTTTACGCGCAATTCCGTAAGCGGCAGAGTGTCTTTGGGATTTTACGAAAGACGCACGCACAAAGTGACGCCTATAAAGTGGTGTCCGCTTCACGGCGAATGGGCGACGAAAATGATAGAAGCAGTGACGATGTGGGCAAACGATTGCGGAATTTCCGTATATGACGAGCACACGGGAAAGGGGATATTGAGACACGTCGTGGCGCGTATGTTGGACTCTTTTTCGCTCACAGTCGTCATCAATGCGGATGATCTTCCGTACGCCGATAAGCTGATCCGCTTGCTCGGCGAAAGATTTAACGACTTCTGTCTATATATTTCCGAAAACAGGAAAGATACAAACGTCATTTTCGGTGATTCCGTCAAACTTATTTACGGCGAAGAAAAGGAACAGATTCTGGGAGGTTTTGCCGCAAAGATCTCGCCGCGGAGTTTTTTGCAGGTCAATGCCGAGGTGCGCGACAAGATTTACGACGCCGTTGCGCAATCCCTCAAAAATTTCGGCGGCGATATCGTCGAATTGTATTCGGGAGTGGGAGTACTCACTGCGGAACTTGCAAAGAGACTCCCGAACAGCCATATAACTTCCGTGGAAATAGAGCGCTCCGCCGTGAACGACGCAAAAGCGCTGTTTGCGCGACTCGGGTTGGAAAATATCAAGGTCGTTGCCGATGATGCGTTAAATTATATGAAAAGTCTGCAAATATGTTGCGGTGAAGCTCTTGTTTTGGACCCTCCGCGGCGCGGATGCGACAGGGAAGTGCTTGAACAAGCAATTGCAAACAAATTCGAGCTCATAATCTACATATCGTGCAATCCGCAAACGCTGGCACGAGATCTGGCAACGCTTTTTAAAGAGTACGAACTTGAAAAACTGCAGCCCTACGATATGTTTCCAAATACGTCGGGCGTAGAGACGCTCGCTGTGTTGAAACGAAGGCTTTAAAGACAAGATCGACTTTATTTGTATTCGAAAAGCAAATTTGAGACAGTCTGACGAGAAATCCGAAGATAGTCTCTTTTTTTGTGGATAGTACAATAAAATATGTTATTTTTGAGATATAAGTATTCTAAAAAACATCGAAAATGAGAAAGCTTTCTAAAAGTCGACGCTTTTTAGAATACATAAGCGTAGCTAAATAGCGCTGTAAATCTATATTTGATGCAATGCGCCGTATCCGTTGTTTATTTTATGATTGTAAACAAAACAGTGTTATGTTATAATGATAAAAACGGAGAGATGATTATGAATAAAAATAAGCTTCCGCTTTTGACAAATGAGATCCCCGAAGGAAGCGAGGAAAATTATTTTACAAAGGCCCAGACCGCACATATCCTGCGCCGTATGAGAGTAAGCAGCGCCCTGCTTATAGCTGCATGCGCGTTTATTGTGTTGACATTTATATGGGCGCTTTTGACATTTTACACGGGCTTGCATAATATAGCCGGTTATTTGTTGATCGGTTTAAGCGGTGGACTTGCGATCTGTTGTGGGGTCGCATGCATCCTTACATATGCCCTATTAGTCGTAAATTTCAAAAATAGCTTGCTCGCCGACGGCGTATGCCTTGTA
>CANREO010000027.1 GCA_947629635.1 uncultured Clostridia bacterium | reverse complement strand
GCACTGTTCGTCAAGCACGTATTTTTTTACCTGTTCCTTGTCTCTGCTCAGCCATGCAAACGGAATTTTTTCTTTGCGGAAAGGCTTGTTGTAATTGCCGAAGATGAGTTTGTCCAAAGATTTGCCCTCTCTTTCGCCGCCGAGCAACTTATATTGCATGCCGCTGACCGCGGCGCCGATATCGAGCAACCCACCTTTCATCATCGCAGAACCGCTGAGAATTGCCGCGCTGTAGTCATGGCATTCCTCAATATATCTTTGCCCCACCATACTTCCATAGCTGTGTCCCAAATAGATCACGGGCAAATTATATCTCTTTTTAAGCATCGCCGTAATTTCAGCCTCGTCGCGGACCGTGTCGTTGTAGATATCGCCGCTATGATAACCGCGCACACCCTTTGCAGACTGTTTTACGCTCGTGTAACCGTGCGCTCGGTGGTCATCGGCAAAAACTATATATCCGTTTTTGTTGAGAAACTCCGCAAAATCATCATATCGTCTGGCGTGTTCCGCCATACCGTGCGATATTTGCACCACTCCTTTGGGGTTGCGCACATTGTCCCACAGATAACATTGAAGCAAGGTCTTGTCAAAACTCTCGAATTTTTCGAATTTCATTTTTCCCTCCCTAACGTCGACACAGTATCTTTTATTGCATATTAGCACATCGGCACGCCGAATTCAAGATGCAAAAGACGATATATGCAAACTTTTTTGTCCCGAAACACATAATATACGCGTATGAAAAGCATTTTGGAAAATATAATCGTTTTCACTGGCGGCGGCACGGGCGGACACGTATATCCCAATCTCGCGCTGATGCCGGAATTCACGCGCAGAGGTTTTAAGCCCGTATACGTCGGAGGCGAAGGCGAAACTGTCGAAAAAAGACTTTCCGCCGCCGCAAACGTAGAGTATTATGCCGTCCCGACAGTCAAACTCGTGCGCTCTATGTCCTTAAAAGCGATTGCAAACAATTTGAGCATACCGAAAAAACTTATTGCGGCAATAAAAAAAGCGAGGCTAATACTCACCGACCTGTCTCCCGTTGCCGTATTTTCAAAAGGGGGCTTCGTTTCGCTGCCCACGGTAATTGCCGCGACACAGTTGAATATCCCTGTTTTTGCGCACGAATCCGACCTCACGCTCGGGCTTGCCAATCGCATAGCCGCAAGACGCGGCGCGACGATATTTAAAGCCAATCCCCACTCAAAATTTGACGGGATAACCGTCGGAATGCCACTGCGCGACTCTCTGTTCGGAGTGGAAAGGCAGGAGGCTGCGCGAAGGTTGAACTTGCCCAAAACAAACAAAAACGTGCTCTTAGTGCTAGGCGGCTCTTCCGGCGCCGCATATCTCAACAATGCCGTGGAAAACATGCTGAACGAGCTTACAAAAAGATTTTTCGTATTGCATGTGGCGGGGAAAAAGAACTATTCCGCTCCTGTTTGTTCGGACTATAAATGCTTTGAATACGCGCACAATATCGAGGACTTTTACGCCGTGAGCGACGTGGTGCTCTCACGCGCCGGAGCAACTGCGGTCTATGAGATCTCTGCGCTCGAGAAGCGCGCGGTATTTGTGCCTCTGCCCAAGGGCGTCTCGCGAGGCGACCAAATCGACAATGCAAAACTCGCCGAGGAATACGGCGCCATCGCCTTATGCCAAGACGAGAGTTTTTCAAACAAATTATTGCCGTCGTTGGAAAAAGCTCTGTCTAATCCGCCTATGCGCGCAATATCCGCCGACGCAAACGGAAAAATTGCGAATACGGTATATGCTAGCCTTAGGCGAGGTGAATTATGCAGAGACAAAAAACTATAGCAAAATGGCTGGCAATCATTTTACTGCTCACGAGCGTAGTAGCGTGCTACATTGTTTTCGGCACTTCGCTGGGCAATAAAAACGACGTATTTTCCCCCGTAGCCGGAGCGGACAACGAAGAACACGGAGAAAGCAATTTGCCCTCCGAAGAAAACCCGTCCTTGCCTACTCCCGTCTACTCTCAATTCCCAAGAGAGGGATATGTCGACGGCAATTACATAACCCAAAACATAGGCGGCGAAAGCAATGACACGCTAAAGGATGTAATAATTGGTGACGGCACTATGTACGTTATTTTCGATTCGCGATCCGAACAACACGACGTGCGCGAAAAGGGATTGCATCTTGCGATGTTGAGAGACGGAAAATTGCTTGGCGTGCGTCTTGTATCCTCAACCGACAGTTACGCATGCTCCGTATTGACCGTCGACGGCCTTATGATCGTAACAAAAGACGAGCAAGCGACGCATATCGGCATATACGACGATCAATGCGAACAAATTTATTCGGGATCGACCGCTCCCTATGTCCATGTGACTCCATACACTGACGAGCGTGACAATACGATGCTGTTTGTAAGCGACAATGAGAAGTTGGGCGTAATAACTATCGATCGAGCGGCAACTCCAAATAAGAGTAACTTCGAATTCGAGCTCGCTTCGGCAGAAGTCAAATATGCATTTTCGTCGGAAGGACGTTGCGTACTGTTGACGCAATCCGCAAGAGGCATACACATACTGACATTCAGCGCAAACGGGGGGTTTATCTACAAAAGTGAACTGCTTAACAACAGTATTTTGCAACTTATACCCACATATGCCGACAACAAACAAGGGTTTGCATTTCTATCGCTGTGCCCAAGCGGCATAAACGTATGCACGCTGAGCGGCGATCTCGCCATCAAAACGACGTATACCGTTCAAAACGCTAAAAATGCCGTTATATTCCCCAACGGCGAAAACTACGCGGTGTTGGCAACAAATATGTTGTACGGCTTTTGCAGTCACATGGAATGGCAATACTCCGTAAAAGCCGACTTAGACGATACTTTATCGTCTATGGGGATATCCGAACTTACCTACATCGCGGTGCGTGAAGATCCTACTCAGTGCGTCGCATACGCCAAAGGGCATTTTGCAATCGCCGTATTCTCAAACGGAGCCCTGTCCTCTGTATATGACGGAAACGGCAGCGACGTCGCAGTTCGCGCTGAGGGAGACGTCTTGCACATTATTTACAACTCTTCTTCCGGAGGTTTCGGTCAAAACGATGTCTTTATCGCGTCAAGGTTGACAGCGTAAAATCACTCTGTTATAATAAACATATGGCAAAGAAAAAAACAAAAAAGAACGTTGAGGAGCAAAAACCTTACGAACCGTATTCAAATATGGGTGCGCGCAAGGTCGTGCTATTTATTGGGTTTGCGATGTCGATTATCGGGTTTTTGGTTGTGCTTGTTGGCGCGCTATTCTTCTTTCTGCCTCAACTCAACGTGGTGGAAGGCGTTTCGCCGGCTAAACTTCTTACGGCGATATTCGGGCTCGGCGTAGCGGTATGTTTTGTCAGTACGGTCTTTTCAGTAGCCGGAGCCAACTGCAAAAAGATAGTCGCGCGCTTTTCTTTCCTGTTTGACATACTTGCTTTTGTCATAGGCGCCGCGCTTCTTATAATAGTGCTGTTTTTGAGGACGCTGATCCCTATCCCCGCCCTCGAGGCGATTGCCTGAAAACTTGAAGATAAACGGAATATAATAATGCCGCCCGTTTGGGCGGCTTATATTTTGTCGCAATATAACTTGTGCGCTTATTATGCTTCTATCGGAAAGATGATGCCTACTGCGCCCGGACCTGTATGGCAGCCGATGACGGGGCCGATAGGTTGACGCCAAATTTCGGCGTCGGGCTTGATCTCTCTCACTCGCGCCTCCAAAGCGTCGGCGGCTTCCTTATTGTCCGCGTCCACTATCACAACAGGCGCGCCGTCAAACGGAGCGTATAGCGCCTCAAAACGATCCAAAATATAATTGTTGGCTTTTTTGAGACCGTTTTGCTTTGAATCCACATCGACTACGCCGTCCTTTATTGTAAGCACCGGCTTAATATTCATTAAGTTGCCTATCTTCGCCTTTGCCGGCGAGATCCTTCCGCCGCGAGCAAGGTATTTCATATTTTCTACGATAAAGTAAATCTTGACGCGATCGACTATCTTTTCAAGATATTCGTAGGTTTTGTCGACATCCTCTCCGTTTTCTCTGAAAAATTTCGCTGCCAGATATACCAGCAGACCCGCGCCCATGCAAATGTTCATCGTATCGAACTTGCGAAATTTGACGCCTGGATACTCCGTGTTCAAACGATTTAAAGCAAGGTCGAGATAATCAAATGTCTTTGAGAGTCTGGAACCAAACGCGACATACAAAATGTCGTCTCCCTTTTCGAAATATGGCTTAAAATAGTCATAATAAATTTCTGCGTTCAGTCCCGCCGTTGACGCGGAAGCGCCGCCTCTCATAGTATCATAAAACTTTTTCATGTCGGTGTTTTCACCGAGGTCGCAAAGGTATTCCTTACCGTCGATTATGTAAGGCATTCTTATTACATTCAGATCGTACTCCCTGGCCTTTGTGTACCAAAGTTCGCAATCCGTATCGCAAAAAATCGTAGCTGCCATATGCACCTCCCAAATTTCATGCTATAATTTTAGCCGATGGCGTAAATTTTGTCAACAATATTGCATTTGAGCATAAATGCGCATTAACAATAAAAATTTCAACTTTTAATATTAGTTTAATGAGCGATACTAATAATATATAATAATAGAAAAATTCTCAGTAAAACGAGGCAAAGTATGGACGATTTTTATAATTTTTTCGACGACCAAAGAGCACCCGAACCTGAACGCACTCCAATTTATCATACGCCGAATCCTAAGAAAAAAAGCCCGAATGCGGCGCTCATAATAAGCATCGTAGTGGCAGTATTTATGAGTATTTTGGTTGTTGTAAACGTGATTGTGCTTGCAACTTTGAAAACTTCTATATCCAAAGAGTACGCCGAACTTATCAGCGAACAGATGCGCGAAGAGTACGGCAATGCCATTGCCGATACGCTGTCCGATTCGGGCATAACCGAAGACATAAAGGACACTGTAAAAAACAGCGTTATGGAAAGTTTGACAGCTTCAATCGGCGAGATCGCAAATAAATATACAGGCAGCGTCGCAAGGATATGTATGTATGAATCCTCTGTTTCCAAAAGTTACGGTTTGGCGTCGGCATTTCTAATCACCGATGCCGACAGCGCCAATCCGATGCGCTATATGGTGACCAACGCGCACTGTGTGACCTACATCAATCAAAGATCTCAGCTTGCCGAATATGGCAAGATCATCGCGTTTTTTGAAGGCGAATCAAAATATTTCAACTGCCAAATAGTGGCATACGGTAGCTATAAACAAGATGGATTGGATCTGTTCGGAAACAAACAATCCGACCTTGCGATCTTGCGCATTTCAAATGCCGAACAACCTTCAAACGAGTTGCATCCATCCTTACGTCTTGCGCAAACGGACTTTATACAAAGGGGCAGTGAGATTGCGCTGATCGGCAATCCGGAAGGAATGGGCACGAACAACAGCATCACGACCGGCACCGTCTCTCAAACCGGCGTCGAAGATCTCAAACAAGATTTGAGTTACGGCGAATTTATCCTCACCGACGCGGCGCTGAACGGCGGCAACAGTGGAGGACCGATGATAAACAAAGCCGGCGTAGTAGTCGGCGTGAGCGAATCCAAACTCGTAAATACGGATATAGACAACATGGGTTTCGCCGTATCGGCCGGCACTTTGTATAATTTCCTGCAATGGGTATGCAACCCGAGCTACATCGGACAAACGGGGCATCCGAAAACGCAACTAAATATATTGGATCTATGCAAATTTGTCTACAACAATTGATATTTGCTTTGCGCAAATATATATTCAGCCGATTAATCCTCCCCTTAAGGCTGAATGAAAAGAGAGCCCATCGGCTCTCTTTTCATATAAGCTATATGCTTGTTTCTATCCGATATATCTTAAAATTACGCTCCGCTTTTAATAGGTTCTGACTATAGTCAATATTTTATAGTGCCCTATCATCACGGTCTCGTCCTGTCTGTAGACGTCCCAATTGGGATGTTGCTCTTTATTTGCATCTCTATAGGATTTGCATTGCTCCTCCACCCAACCTGCGCTTTCCGAATTGCCGCAGAAAAAGATATAAAGTTCATCCTCATGCTTTTCGCCGTCGTCATTAGGGCCGTCGGCCACCTCTAGTTTGGCGAGCATTATATCTTCGATGTTATAAGCATTCTGCCCGTCTTCGGTCATAGGAGAGGTACGCTGATGATTTATTGTCGCACCGGCCTTATTCAGCCGTTTTTCGATATAATCCTTGCGCATGCCTATCCTAAGACAAGCCGTAAGCGAAACTGTCAAAGCAACGACGATCAAAACAGCGCATAAAATTTTGATAAACTTTTTGGTTTTCATAGTTATATGATAAAATTTTCAGGCGCCATTGTCAATAAGTAATTTTATAAAGGATCCGCCCATAATCTACGCATACAATATTTCCCATACATCTATTTTCCCTTTCGTCGCACAATAAAATCAGGAGGACAAATATGAAACATTCGCTTATGATAGGCGCTATGCTCGGAATAGTCACTGCCACTGCCTTGTATTGCAGTTCGTCAAACCATTCGCTTAAAAAAGCAAAACGCGCTTTTGTAAACAAAATCGAAGACATCATCTTGTAATGTCATGTTCATTGACCTCTACGCATAAGTCGTGCAAATTGCACGGCTTATGTATTTTAGACATAAAATATCCTATTAAGACAATTTTTCCGAACATATTCGTTTGTAAAGCCGTCATAATATTCACATTCGAGGTGGACATGACACGCAAAAAAAATTTAAGATTTTCAATTGGCCGAAGAGGCTACAAAATAGATGAGGTGGAAAGCTTCATCGCTGCGGAAAAAGCACGAGCCGACGAGACGCAACTAAGCTTAAAAGAGCGCATACAGACGCTCGGGTGTCGATGCGACGCGCTTAGCGACGAAGTGAAACAACTCAAAGACAGAGAGGATAGCATAAAGCTCGCAATAGTCGCCGCCACTCAAAACGCGGATCGCCTTACGCAAGACGTCAAGGCACGATATCAGGCGGAGTTGGACAGATTGAGGCTGTTTCGCGCCAAATGGACAAGCGCATACGAACAACTTAAAGAAAGATATCATTTCGACAAGGATGCGCTCAATATGGAAAGCGTCGCCGTATCCACGCAATTGGAACTCCAAAAATTTTTGACGCAGGACTTTTCCCTGTCAAAAGGCGCAAACACCGATGAGATGGAGCAGTATTTTTTGAGCGAAGTGGATAGGCTGACAAAACAGCAACTAGAAACGCAAAATAAATCGTCGGAACTTAAGGTCAAATCGCTCAAGGACGCGGAAAAAAAGACCGCTGCCTCGACATTTTCCTTGGAAGACGCCACCCATCCCAAAGAAAGTTTGGCAGAAATATGCAGATCTCTCGGGTTGAGTCCGCTATGACTTTAATCATAAAAAGCTTGGCAGTTGCCAAACTTTTATTATTCGATTTTCAAATTACAATTCCACTCTGCTACTGAGCGCTCTTGACAAAGTGCTCTCGTCGGCATATTCTATCACGCTGCCTTCAGGCAGGCCGCGAGCTATCCTTGTGCATTTTATGCCGAGCGGCTTTATCAATCTTGCAAGATATAGCGCCGTCGCTTCGCCTTCGACGTCGGGATTTGTCGCAAGTATTACTTCGCGCACGCCGTCGAGACGGGCAAGTAACTCCGATATGCGTAGGTCGTTGGGGCCAACGTGTTCAAGAGGCGAAATAACCCCTCCGAGCACATGATATACTCCCTTGAAATCTTTCACCTTTTCGAGAGCGACGATATCCTTAGGCTCCTTAACCACGCATATGACGTCGGACTTTCGTTCCTCGCAGATGTGACAGATCTCCCCTTCAGAATAGTTGCCGCAGATCCTGCAAAAGTGTACGTTTTCCCTGACGTCCTTTATGGCGTCGATGAGGGCCTTAGCGTCCTCTTCCGGCCCGTTCAAAATGGCATAGGCATATCGCGCCGCCGTCTTTTCGCCGACTGACGGCAACTTGCTCAACTCTGCGATAAGTCTTGCCAAAGGTTCAATGTATTTCATATCAAAACAGTCCGGCTCCGCGTCCGCCTGCTTTACGGCATCGTTCAACGCGGCAAGCACCATATCCTCGAGCATTTCGATGTCGTCTGGGTCCACTGCCTCCGGCTTGATAGTGACTGCGACAGGCTGCTTATTTGCCATCATCGTCACCTCGACCAAACCTCCCGCCGCCTTGCCGGTGACCTCGGTCTCGGCGATCTGTTGTTGGGCCTCTTGCAATTTTCTTTGCATTTGTTGAGCTTGCTTCATGAGCTGCTGCATATTGCCGCCGCCGAATCCGCCTCCGTATGCCATAAATATATCCTCCGATAAAATATAAGTCAGTTGAGTTCAAGCATATTGCCGAACATTTCTTTTATATAGGGCAGCGCTTTATCCTCGCCGAGATGCATCACCTCTTTGAAAACCGGAGTCCTGCCCTCCGCCTCCTTTACCGAGGCAAAAGCCGCGTTTATCGCGTCGCGGTTGCTCTTGTCGTTGAATATGCGCATAGACGAACTGTCGGGAACATTGAAGATAAACTCTTTGTCATTCATCTCCAATTGCGCGTCCTGCGCCGCCAAAACCACCAAATCATAATGCTTTGACTTAAGATAGGATGCTACATGGATCCACACCTGCCTCGCATCCATTATGACAGGTGGGGCGTCAAAATTTCGCGCGCCCGGCGACCTTTCCAGCCGCGCGACCCTTTGTTCCAACTTCTCCAGTCGATCATCGCCGCCGTCCAAGCATACGGTGACGATCGCGCTCTCGAAAATTATCCTGTGTTGCGAAGAATATCTGAATTCCCCTTCGAGGCCGCTCAAAGTTCGCATGACATTCAGCAATTTTTGCGAAGTACCCTTGTCAGCCAGCGATTTGAGACTGTCATACATATCGGTGGGCAAACTCAAAAGTTGCTTTGCGTCAGAACAATGCTTTATATAAAGCATGTTTTTAAACATATTCGCGAGATCGCCGGCAAGTATTGGCACGCTTTTGCCAAGTTCGCTGAGATTTGCAACGCATTTAAGCGCCTCCTCAACATTTCCGTCGATAAGATGAGACGAAAGTTCGACAAGTTTTTGAGGATCTGCCGCTCCCAAGACCTCGAGCACGCCGCTGTAAGTGATGTTGCCGCTGCAATAACTCACGCACATATCCGCAACGGACAGAGCGTCTCGCACGCTTCCGCCGCCGGCATTGGCAATGAGATTGGCCGCCTCTTTTTCGCACTTGACCCCTATATCTTCAAAAATCTCGCCGAGCCTCTTAGCTATCACCGAAGTCGGCACAAGCCTGAAATCGAATCTCAAACACCTTGAAAGAATCGTTGCCGGTATCTGGTGCACTTCCGTCGTTGCCAATATAAATATCGCGTGCGCCGGAGGCTCTTCAAGCGTCTTTAAAAGGGCGTTGAACGCAGCCTTCGAAAGCATATGCACTTCGTCGACGATGTACACTTTATACCTTCCGACGGTAGGCGCAAAATTAATTTTGTCCGTAAGTTCGCGGATCTGGTCGACGGAGTTATTTGAAGCCGCGTCCATTTCGACAATGTCGAAATTGCCGGGCGAGGCAAGCTCCAAACAATGCTCGCACTTGCCGCACGGCGAGCCGTCTACGGGGTGAAGGCAATTGACGGCCCTCGCAAAGATCTTTGCGACAGATGTCTTTCCCGTTCCCCTCGTACCCGTAAAAATGTAAGCATGACCGACGGAATCCGTTGCTATTTGGTTTTTGAGCGTCCGCACAATGTGATCCTGCCCGATGACTTTGTCAAAGGTAGTCGGACGGTATTTGCGATATAAAGATACGTATGCCATATCAGATATTATATACTATTATCTCTTTTATGGCAAGAATAAATAAATCAAAAATGCCCGATGTCCGTAGCCGCTTCAAATGACGTTCATGAGCGCCTGCCTGCATAATACGAGTTGAACGAGTTGATATCGTATATACGCGCACGCCCTTGCTTGAGACGAAAAAACGATGTTGTCCGCGAGAGCGAGCGCCGTAACAAGGGCAAGTTTCACTTGCGTCAACTGTTCGCTGTCGGCGTCGCCGACCGCACTGAAAAATTGCGTTTTGATGTCTTCCAGTCTATGCCTGAGCACTGCAATTTTTACGGATGCGTCATTCAATCCCAGCTCATCGGAATTCAGGCCGCTCGAAACCTCATAAAAAACGTCAAACGCTATTTTATAATACAAAAGAGCTTCGTTAACTGCCTCTTTGTGTTCTTTCGCCCATTTCAACTTACTCTTTTTTATATCTATGTTTTTTATGTAAGCGCCACTGTCCTCCAGCAAGTTTAAAACGCT
>CANREO010000026.1 GCA_947629635.1 uncultured Clostridia bacterium | reverse complement strand
TCGCAGTTGTTTAGGAGCCATCGAAAAAGCTATTTTTGAAGCTAATTTAGGTTATACACCTAGTAATGATGGTGAAACAGTAAGAATTGTAGTACCGGCTTTAACCGAAGAGCGAAGAGTAGAACTTACTAAACAAGTAAAAGCTATTGCTGAAGAAGGAAAAGTTGCCATTAGAAACATTAGAAGAGAAGCTATCGAAGAAATAGAAAAGCTAAAATTACCAGAAGATGTCGAGAAACATCAAAATAATGAAGTCCAAAATTTAGTTAATGATTATAAACTAAACTATAAGGCGTATGATGACGGCCAGATCATGTATACCAAAGCAAATTATCCGACAAATTATGATCATAATTATATGATTTGGTGGGATTTGGAGGCGGTTTTCCCCGGTTTTTGGGCGAAGTTTAATAATTATTTTCGCGGAACTTTGGAGACAGGTTTGAGTATGGAAGAAAAATATGTCTATTATTCTTCGCTCGCCGCAAAGGTTGATCTGTCCGATTATTATGAGCGTTGGGGATTTTATTATGGAAAGAGCCCGACCGAGTGGAACCACAGATTTGTTTACGGTTCATCTTCCGATAAATTTAAGAATTTGATGGAAGAGGCAAGAAATACAGGTAAAATTGCGAAGTTATATGATCATTTTTGGTATGCCGACGGCGCGCAATATGATTTTTCGTTAGAACATCAAAACGTGTCGGAAACGGACAAAACATATAACGGCGGAAAACCTTCTATATCAAAAATCATAAAATCAAACAACGAAAGGACTATTTACATTCAAGGTTTGAGGGACAAAAATCATCTCGGATATGAGGTCATGTCCAAAGTCGACGGAGTGTGGATGATCGAAGGCTTTACTTACGGCTCTTCATTTACGGACCAAAATTATTATTCATCCGATCCGACATATAAAGTTGTGGCGATCAATAGATATTTCAATCAAAGCGAAGAAAGCTCTGAATTTTCAATTGTTTCATCCGAAGCGCCAAGCGTTTGCAGGATCGACCAGCAATATTTCAATACGCTCGAAGAGGCCTTAACAACAGCGACAGACGGACAAACGATTTATCTCCTGTCGGATTGCAAATTGAAGTACATTTACTTGCTTAAAAATTTGACTATTGAAATAGATCCGTCTGTTCAAAACGATATCTGCATTGACGAAAACGATTCTTATCTGCATTGTCAAAATAATCTTACAATAAGGGGACGAGACAACGCAAAAATAATTATCGAGGGCAATTCGAAGCAATCGACGACCCCCGTAATTTATGGAGTAGGTGAGAAATTTATTGCGGAAAACGTCATTTTCAGAAACTTACGAACAAAATATTTGGCGGCGGTCATTTATGCTCCGGGAATGGATGTCGAACTTTTGAATTGCGATTTTGTCAATTGTAAAGATTTGAAAGCGGATGGTATTGTACGCGTTTCGCATAAACTTAAAATAGAAAACTGTTCGTTTGCTCAAGTCGATGAACCGTGCGTAAATATAAGCAACCTCGACGATTTGACTCTTTCTCGAGAAGTAAACGATATGTCTATCATTTTTGACGATTTCGACGATGTCAGAAGCATAAAACTCGAGGACGTTTTTGCAGACGACATATCGAAAAATATCAAAATAAAAGATGACTACATGATGAAATCCGAAAACAATCGCTTGTTGATTTCTAAACTCAGATACGATCTTAAATTTCACGGCGAGGCAACAATTTTCGATTACGAAGCGAATAGACGTGAATTCGAATTCGGAACCGAACAACATGAATATGGTTTGTCGGATAATCAATATGTAGAATATGAAGAACGCGTAAGCGGCAAAAAATACCGAACGGGCGACAAAATAGTCTTAAACGATGATATGGAGTTTTATGTTAAAGTCAAAGACAAGATCCGCTTGAAGTTCTATTACAAAAACGGACAAAGTTCGGAATATTGCGCATATGAACAGAAAATTTATCTACCGACCGTCGACGAATCTCAAAATCAAGTTATTGCGTACAAAGACGCGGACAGAATTTACAACGCCGGCCAAATGTATGTTGTAGAAAACGAAAATTGTCTTGTTGCGATTTACAAAGGCTATTTGACTTACAGATTTTTTGTCAAGGGCGAGGTAGTCGGCGTAGGTTACGGCGCATACGGTCAAAGCATCGATTTGTTGAGGATAGAAGATGAAGGGTTTTTAGGATGGCAATATGACGCGCAATTTGCGTCCGACAGCATTTCTCTCAAGGGAGACGCGGATCTTATCGCGGTGTTTAGCGAAGATCTGCCCGAAATCTATGATCTTGAACTGTGTGAAATTCACGTTGACGGAATTTATGTCTATTCAGGCGAAAAAATAGTGCCGAGTATAATTGTATATTACAAAGGATTGGTTGTTCCGTCCGTCTGTTATTCCGTAACATGTTTCGATAATATCGCGGCGTCGGACGGAGCGCAGGTTATGATAACATTTGCAGAGGGATTGTCGACCGGTAGCAAGACTCAAACATTTACCATACTTCCCAAGCGTCTCGGTTCGAAAGATATAGATGTTACGGGGCTTCGGGATTTTGTTTACAGCGGCGCCCAAACTGAACAGAGTTTGTCTATATCGTATCAAAAAGAAGTTATAGACGATTTTTCGGTCGAATATATCGGCGATAGAATAAACGTGGGAAACGTGCAAGTAAAAGTTGTGTTTTTCGGGAATTATTCGGGAGATGTGTATTTGGAATATTCTATATCCAAAGCTGCCCGAGAAGGTTTTGGCGTATCATTGGATGACTGGGTCTACGGCGAGGATGCGCCGAGTCCTTCGATACAAAACATCAAAGAAGAAGCCGTAATAACTTATTCGTATTCAAATGCGCAAAATGGGATTTATACGGCGACAAAGCCGATGAATGCGGGCAATTATTGGATAAAGGCGGAAATTTCAGCCTCTCAAAACTATGAATCGGCCGAGGCAAAAGCGCAATTCACCATCGAAAAGGCGGAAAATCCAGCGCAAATTCCCGACACGACGATGACTGTCGCAAGGAAGATAAAAGTATTGCGATCTGTCGTGCTTATCGACGGTTGGAAGTGGGAGTCTCCCGACACAAAAATAGATGAGGAATCGATTTGTGCCTATGCGGTTTATTCCGACATAATCAATTATAAAAACTATCGGGTTCTGATCACTATCAACAAAGAGCCGCCTAAAGAAGTTTCACAGTTGAGCGTGATGCTTGAAGAAAATACCTTCGTATATGATGGGACATTGAAAACGCCCAAAATCATTGTGCAAGATGGAAATTCGACCCTTGTATTAGGGACAGACTATGACGTCCGATATCAGGATAACATATTAGTGGGACAGGGCAAAGCGATAGTCACATTCAAAAACGATTATAGCGGCAAGAAAGAATTATCGTTTACGATAGTAAAAGCCAAATCGCCGAATATAGATACAAATATCCGCTTTCAGAAGAAAGCGACGAAATTGTCGGATATTCCGCTTCCGGACGGATTTGTCTGGGAAGACGCGGAGATGGAAGTCATGACAGATAGAATGACTGCCAAGGCTATTTATGTAGGCGCCGACGCGGACTGCTATGAGATAAAAGAAATTTATTGCGTGATCGTCGTCGAAATGCATAGCGACCCCGGATCCGTAAATTTGATTTGGTTGGCTGTCGTTATTCCGTTTGTAGCGTTTATCATGGGATTTATCGTATATGGGATCGTAAAATATAAACGCAAAAAACAGTGGGAAAAACTGTAAACTTTTATCGCAAATAAAATTGTGTTCGCGCATATTTATATCTTATATCGGCATAAGATCGTTTGATTCAAACTTGAAGATTATAAAAAGCTGAGTTTTCCGAATTTTATTTGTGCGCAAAGATAGTAGCGTAATATTGTTTTAAGGGCTTCTCCGAGTCTTAAATCGTAAAATAGCCTACCCGACATCGATCGTACAATAGCGCATATGCGCCGAGATATTTTATTTACGTATGCGCATATGTACATTTGAATACATAATAAAAAGAGTGTTCTCAAATCGGTGCGTGTCAAATCGAGAGCTGTATATAAATGAAAAATTGTGCGTCGACACATTGAACTTTAGGCATCACTATGATAAAATATTCGTGCCGGCGGCGGCAAGATTCGAGCAGTCGCGAGGAGTATGATATATGTCAAAAAAGCTTTTTCTCATCGGATCTATCGTTTTGTTTGCGGCAATATTTGCCGCTTGTATGTTTTTTGCGTCGCCGATGACGGCGGACGCGGAGGATTTGACATATTGGAGCGAAGCGAATGCCCCGATTATTTACGGCGCTATCGAAATAAGTATTCCCAAGGACGCAGTGGATAACTTTGATATTTTGGATCCGCGCTTTCGCACATTCGCATGCGACTTCGAGGACGGGGATCTGGACATCACGCTGGAGTCGGGCGAAGTACATGCGGACGCAGAAGGCAAATATACTTTACGCTATTCCGCAAAGGATTCTCACGGCAATATTTCAAGGTTGGATGTCCCCGTATCCGTCACTGCGGTGGGCGATCCTGTGATCGTCAAGCGCAGGTTGCATTCCGTGGCTTCGAATTGGAATACCGCAAATGCCGGTTTTTCAAGATGCGATACGGGCGACAGACAGATATTCGGCATATATATGCCGTCGGGTTCAAGCGTAAATATTCGTCTTTTAAGCGACGATATCGCCACTACAAGCACCTCGACAAACGGAAGGCTTGGTTTTGCTTTGCTGAACAATGATTCCGCGACGGAAACATCAAGCTATGTTACTTTCGATAAAGACGGCAACTATACAACATTTAGTAACGGATCGAGCGTTGGCGGAGTGCCGCTTTTTACATCGCCTATACTAAATAAAGGACAAAATATACAAACGACTTACGACGTCGAACTTAGTTATGACGGCGATATGCCCGCGCTCGACTATTATCGTCACGGCGACGGGAAGTATGATGGTCACAGCGAAGCGGATTTTAAAACGAATTGGGGCAAATCCGCGGCGTATGCCGCCTATGCCGAGGGCGAAACGGCATGTTTTGTTTTGCCTTGGTGCGATTATCAAAAGTTTTTGGATCCGAATCTGGACGCAAACATATTTTTCAAGACATTGGAGGACGCATTCGATTATTACAAAACAGTGATATTCAGGATGAACGAACTGATCGGATTGTCATTCCATCCGCAAAAACCCACAGACCAGTGCGTGCGCGCGAAATATCTTGTAAAGGCCAATAAACACGGCGCCGGATTGGCATATTACAGCGGCAACCATATAGGTATGAATTCTGAAAGCATCATAGGATATTTCTATTTGGGTTGGGCCACTTTGCATGAGATAGCGCATGGCTATCAAGGCTATTTGGGCAAAGGCACGATGGGGCTCGGCGAGGTGTCAAACAATATTATCGGACATTATATACAACTTGACAGAAGCATTTACGGGCGCGATGATGATTGGCTGGGCAAGCCCGACGCGGTAGACGCTCAGGGCGTTAGCAACGAGCAAAAGAAAAATGCCGCTAGGTTGCGAGGCGTTGGCTTGACGGAGCAGGAAGTGGATGTAAAGTTGTATTTTATCATCAATCTGTTCGACGCCATAGACGGCGACAAAACTTACGCAAATATGTTCAGTTATTATCGCGAAATGCTGGATAGGGGCGTATTTACTTCTTCTACGCCCAATCAAGATATATACGCCGGATTTTTCGCAGAGCAATATGACGTCAACGTCATTCCGTATTTTAATGCTTGGAAGCTCGAGGTCTCCGAGGACGTAGTTCTGAAGGCCGACAAGGCAAGCGAAGCTTTGACCGTGCTTGCAGACAGCGCGGCAGAGGATATCGATATTATCAAGGAAGGAGAGGAGCTGACGCAAAATTACATGCCGGTCAAAGAGAGCGTGCTCAATAAATACGGTCTGAAAAGTGATTTGTCGATCCGCCTCGACATCCAAGACAAAACTTTGTTAGAGGGTAAAAAAGTGCTATTGCAAAAAGGCGGTCGGACCGTGGCCGAAGCCGCGATCGAGGATGGGAGCGTCGTTTTTACAGAAATACCGACGGGTTCATATTACGTACGCGCGCCGTTTTTGACGACGGATCTTTATGAAACGACGACGCCGTATGTTACCCTCAAATCGGGCGAAAACGAAATTGCGCTCCATTATACGAAACCCACTTACAAAATATATTCGAAGTTGTGGGTCACGGGCCCAAATAAAACGCTCGGCTATTCGTTGACCCTTTCAGACTATGACGAGGCAGATAAAAGCTTTTTAGGGAAGATAGAGCTTGGACTTGCCGACCTCGGGAACAAATCGTACAGCGCGAGCGAAGAGTTCATTTCCGTCGATATAAAAGACGGCGAAGGACAACCTGTTTATGATTCGACGGGCAATGTTGTGGAAAAGTTGTCCGTCAACGGCGGCGATAACTATTTTACAAGAAAGACAGTTGACCCGATATATGTCAAGATAGAGAAGGGATATACAATAAACATACACGCGCTCAGGCCTAATTTCGTGCATGTCGTATCCATGTTGAGTTCTGATATTATGCCGGATTTCGATACGACGCTCAACGATTTTGCTTTTGAGTTGACGGAGGATGGTTTCAAGCCTTTGTTTAAGGAGTTGGACATGTCGGAGACGCTGTATCAAAATAATAAAGAGACATATTTAGATGCGTTAGAAACCGCAAAAAATTATTTTAAGGCGCATGCCGAGGTGCTTGAAGCCAGGTATTTGGACCGCACCCATAAAGACGCCGCTCTGAAGGCATACAACGCTTTGAGAGCCGAGGATCGCAGCCAATATTCCGATGTGATCGCCGACATAATGAGGGGCGGCGCGCCGATCATCACGATAATCGGTGAAAAAATTGTTCTGGATAGGGCCGGGCAGGAATACGACTTGCGCGACTTTATATCGGCATTCGACAACGAGGACGGACAACTCGAACTCGACGAAAGCAACTTGGAGACGGAATGCGACTATGACGGCGAATATGGCGGCGTTTATCCAATGATCGTCAAGATAAAGGACAGCGACGGCAATGTTTCCGAATGCAAAATCACGCTCGAAGTGTTGAAAAACAGGGTTGAAACAGTAAACGGATTGGCAATAATTTTGATCGTGACGACGGCGGTATTGCTTGTAGCCGCATTGACAACCGTCATCATACTAGGAAGGCGCGCCGCGAAAAAGGGACAAAAAAGCGCGTAAATGCGAATTAGTGATTGCTATATCACATTTTATGTGATAAAATCTGACAAAAGGAGTGTTTATGTTAAGCCTGGAAAGCCAAACGGTTCTTGATATTTTGCGTGATCTCACGGGTGGGGACGACGTCTACAAAATCATCGACGCAGATGAAATTTTGGAGAAGTTGCCCTCTGTCGTCAAACTCACGAAAATTCAACTTTCTCAGCTTATAAAAGACCTCAAGGATAGAGAATATATAAATGTCAAGTATTTTACGCCCGACGAATATTGTCTGCTCACGCTCAAACGCATCGAACAAAAAGCAAACACGTCGCAGGCGGAAGTGGCGCCCGATAAGCGAGAAAGAGAGCTTTACGGCAATGTCAAGCAGCCCAAAAACAAAGGCGTAAAGAGCGGAATTATTTTTTTGATGTCGCTTTTGGGCAGTCTGCTGGGCAGTTCCGTTGTCGCGGCAGTAGCTACTGTCATAATAAAATTCGTGCTGTAGGTGTAATATGAATCTCGAAAGGCAGCATGTTCTTACAAAAAAGGAAAAGGCGGTGATGAGAGTCATCTTTTATGAGGCGGACAAGCAGGACGGCGCCTGTCTGCTTACGCCCATAGACATCTTTTCCAAAATTCCTCTTGACGTCGATATCGAGGAAAGCGAACTTGACATAGCCATGAAAAATCTCGAGATAGACGACTATTTCGACCTCACGCGCTCGGACAGGAAGGGTGAGCTTGTATACTGCGTCAATCTGCACAAAAAAGGGCAGCAATTCGCACGAGTGGAGCGAGCTTTCAAAAGCAACGTAATGTTCAGACTGTTGTTGGCCGTAGCGACGGCGACCGTGTCGGCGATCGTCGGCGTATGCATAAAATTGTTGTTGAACCATTTGTTGGGCAATTGACGGAGCATCGATGAAATTCGAACTTGTAAGCAAATATAAGCCGACGGGCGACCAGCCGCAGGCAATAGAACGCATTACGGAAGGGCTGAAGAGCGGCTTCAACACGGAAGTTTTGCTGGGCGTCACGGGGTCCGGCAAAACTTTTACTATGGCAAACATCATTGAAAGGATGCAAAAGCCAACTTTGGTAATAGCGCACAACAAGACTCTGGCCGCGCAGTTATGCAACGAGCTTCGTGAATTTTTCCCGAAAAACAGGGTGGAATTTTTTGTTTCATACTACGATTACTATCAGCCCGAAGCGTATATTCCGCGCACAGACACATATATAGAAAAGGATTTGGCAATAAACGAAGAGATAGACAAGCTGCGCAACTCGGCGACGGCGTCTCTTTGCGAGCGCGAGGACACTATAGTCGTTGCAAGCGTAAGTTGCATTTACGGATTGGGCGCGCCTACGGACTATTTCGAGCAGGCTATTTCCATAAGAGAGGGAGATGAAATAGACCGCAACGAGCTTGCGCGCAAACTCGTTGACATACAATATAAGCGCGCGGATTTCGATTTTGTGCGTTCGACGTTCCGCATGCGAGGAGACATCTTCGACATATTTCCGTGTACAAGCAGCGAGATCGCCGTGCGTATAGAACTTTTCGGAGATACGGTAGAGAGAATATGCGAGATAGACGGCACGACGTCAAAAGTGCTAAGCGAGCTTCAGCACACTCTAATTTTCCCGGCTACGCAATATGTTGTGACAGGAGACAGAGAGGCGATACTCAAGCGCATTTTGCATGACAAACAAAACCGCGTGCAATACTTTAAGGACAACAACAAACTCATCGAGGCTCAGCGCATAGACGAGCGCGTCAATTACGACGTGGAGATGATAAGAGAAGTAGGTTACTGCAGCGGCATAGAAAACTACTCGCGCTATTTCGACGGCAGGCAGCCCGGTCAAGCGCCATACACGCTTTTGGATTTTTTCCCAAAGGATTTTCTCACATTTATTGACGAGAGCCACATGACTATTCCGCAGATCCACGGTATGTACAACGGCGACAGAGCGCGTAAGTTCAACCTTGTGGAGTATGGCTTCCGTTTGCCCAGCGCTTATGACAATCGTCCGCTCACTTTCGATGAATTCGACAGCAGGATCAGGCAGATAGTGTGCATGTCAGCGACTCCGGCCAAATATGAGTTAGAGCGCGCCGACGATGTCGCGGAGCAGATCATCCGCCCAACCGGTCTTTTGGATCCGGAAGTTGAAGTGAAACCGGTGACGGGACAAGTGGACGATCTCATTGGGGAAATAAATAAGGTCACGGCGACGGGAGGCAGAGTGCTTGTCACTACGCTGACCAAAAAAATGGCGGAAAATTTGACGGATTATCTCAAGGAGATGAATATAAAAGTCAAATATATGCACTCGGATATAGACACTCTCGAACGTATGGAAATCGTGCGTGGGCTGCGGACGGGCGACTTCGACGTGCTTGTGGGCATAAATCTTTTGCGCGAAGGTCTGGACCTCCCCGAAGTGCAACTGGTGGCTATTCTGGACGCCGACAAAGAGGGCTTTTTGCGCAGCGAAAGCGCGCTCATTCAAACTATCGGCAGAGCCGCTAGGAACGATAAGGGCAGAGTTGTGATGTATGCCGACGTCGTGACAGACAGCATGAAGAGGGCTATAGACGAAACCAATCGCCGCCGCGCCATACAGGCCGCGTACAACGAGGAGCACGGCATAGTGCCCAAGACCGTTGTCAGCACCATAAAGGATTCGCTTGAAATCACAAAGAAACCCGTCAAGGGCGAGGCGTTGTCGTATAAGGAGATAAATCGCGAGATAGAGCGTGTTAAGGGGCTGATGAAGGTGGCAGCCGAGCAGTTGGATTTTGAAAAAGCGATAATTTTGAGAGACGAACTCAACGAATTGAAAAAACAGCTGAAAAAGCTAGGGTGATACGCATACATATTCACATAAAAGGCAAGTCAAAACTTATGGATAAGATAGTTATTAAGGGAGCAAGAGAAAATAATCTGAAGGGCGTGGACCTTGAAATCCCACGAGACAAGCTTGTGGTATTTACAGGGCTTTCCGGCAGCGGCAAGTCTTCGCTTGCCTTTGACACGATATTTGCCGAAGGTCAGCGTCGTTACGTGGAGAGCCTTTCAAGCTATGCGCGCATGTTTTTGGGGCAGATGCAAAAGCCCGATGTGGATTATATCGAAGGGCTGTCGCCGGCAGTGTCCATAGACCAAAAGACGACGTCGCACAATCCGCGCTCGACGGTTGGCACAGTGACGGAAATATACGAC
>CANREO010000025.1 GCA_947629635.1 uncultured Clostridia bacterium | reverse complement strand
TACATCATATCCTTCTACGGAGACTCTGAAAGTCGCGCTAACTTCCGCGTGTACGCGCACTGTGAATGTGCAATAGCTCGAAATAAGCAAATCCCCAGAACCGTTGCTTTCGGCAATGGTGCCGTCGCCGGCCACCAACGCTGCCGCGGGATAGACTATCGAAATATCGTTGTCGGGATTGTTGTCCTCATTGAGGTGCTTATTGGCAAGATAATCCTCGTATGCGCTCTGATAGTCGCGATCGGTGCACTCCACGTCAAGCAAAGTCCACTCTATTGTGTACATATTCGCCTTTTCGGGCATGATGACAACGTCAACATAATCCTTAAAATTGACGACCTTGTTGCCGACGTCTTCAAACACCATCGTAAGTCTTTCGACTTCCGTATCGGTATCTTTGTAATTTATTTGTATATCTTCGACCGCGATCCAAGCCTTTACGGTGACTATATTGGAAACTGCCGCCACAATAAGCAAGATGATTATCGGTATCAATATAAGGATACCCACCATAACCTTTTTCATAGATCTTGCCTCCTATTATGGTATTATGCGCGCATAGCGCTTGTTGAGATTGACAAACAATCCCGTAAGACTGGCTGCCAAAAACACCGCCGATATGAGCGTCAACATGAGATATATTGCGTTCATATTGCCCGAAAGTTGCAAATTGCCTATCTTTATATTGAATAAGTTGAAGTTGAAAAGCATTGCGATAAGTCCGTATGCAACAGCTATAAAAATGCCCAATATCATTGCCAACGCGATGTTTTTGTTGGCGCTGACAAGTTCGCCGTCGCCCGAAACGTTGAAAGTCGGCGAATTGATGTCCGCAATTATGCAAAGACTTGTCAAACTTATGACAAGCATCTCCGAGATGCCGAAGATTGCGCCGACATCCAAAGGAGTGAGCACGCGTCCCCCCTTGGCCGAGGTATAGTATATGCCCGAAACCAAACAGCAAAGCGCGACGGATATGGTCGCAACGCCGGCATACAGACAAAACTTTACAAACACCTGTCTCGTATAACTGACGGGAATGACTTTGGTGTGATAGAAACAATTGCCCTCGCGCGAAATACATGTCGAAGCAAACGACACCGTGATTGTGATGAAAATGACTATCACCATAAGCGTAAGCCCCGGCATGATTTTTGTTCCCACCGTCTGAGTGCCCATCGTAGCGGCAAGCCGATTGCAGAAAAACACCATCAGAGGCGCCGCGCACGCCATTGCAAAATATTGAAACGAGTAGTTGAAACTTCTCAAAATGTGGTAGAATTCGCGACGGAAAAGCGCGTATTCCGGTGAATGCTGTTTGTCCTTGATCTTGCGCTTGAAGGATGCCTTTTGCGTTTCGATGCCGTAAAGTATAGTCTTGTAATACTCGCGAGTAGTCACAAAATATGCCAAAACTCCCAATGCGCCGTTTATGAGGAACAGATATAGGAAGCGCAAGAAGAGCCCCACGGAATTGAGAGTGCCGTATCTGCGACCGTTGATAAGTTCCGCATACCACTTAAATGGATAAGCGGCGTTTGCAAAACGCTTATATCTTATTATCATATCCGCAGAAAACACGGATTGATTGGAATCGCGCATATATGTCAATACGTTGCCAAGCGAAACCAAATAAAGCACAAACACGGCGCATACGCCTATGATCGTGAGAATGAGCACCAGAACGAATTGATTTTTGACCGCGTTCATAAGCTTCATAACGGGCACCGCGATGATGTTGGCGATAAAGAAAGGCATCAGCGAGGAGAAAAGCACAATAAATACATACGTGAAGTAATCCCCTACAGGCGCCCCCGTAACCGCGCCGAAAGTTATGTACATGGGCAACATAATGAGCGTGCACACCAGGAGATTGTGCAAGAAGCAATAGATCGATTTGGACACTAAAATTTCCTTGCCGCTCACCGGAAAGCGCAACAACATCTCGTTGTCGCCGTTTTGATATAGATTTTTGATAACCGTACCGGTTGCGATAGCCGTCGCAAGCAATATGGACGCAAACGACAATATAACGAGAAATTCCAACCTAAGTCCCGATCTTTGAACAAAGATGTTTGTCAAAAGATACATGCCGAATATCAATACGCCGTAAATCGCGGCTAAAAACAGCCAATTGGACCATTGCAACAGTCTATACTTCATGCCGCGCTTGTGCGTGGTGCCGAAGCGAGATCTCAAATCGAGACGGAAAAGCGTTTTTACGCTTTGAAAAGAAAATTCCCCTTTCATAACTCACCGCCCGTCGCGACTTTATGCGCTGAAGACTTTTTACCGGTCTTCTTAGGCTTCTCTGTCGCATTGTCATTTTTTTCAGGTTGTTGCTCGGGCATATCGGATGAGCCTTCGCTTTTCGCCGGTGCGTCCTTTCCCTCGGTCTCGGGAACGTCTGCGCATGCCTCGGTTTGAGGTTCGGCGCAAGCGGCAGCTTCGTTGCCGTCAAGTTGCTCATCGCTTTGAGCAGCCTCATCATTCGCATCGCGCGACGTCACATCGTCGCAAGCCTCAGGATGCTCCTCTTCCGCCGTCTCATCGCGCGCTACGAATTCAGGGCGCATATCGGCGCTTTCCTGCGCGATATAATCTTCAAACAATCTCGCTTCATAAGTACCTGTAATACGGAAGAATCTCTCTTCGAGATTAGCCTTGTTTTCCTCATTGCCGGCCAAATCGAACAAGTCGATGAGATGTCCGTCGTTGACTATTGCGACCCTATGGCAAAGTTTTTTGACGAGGTCGAGGTTATGACTCGAAAAAAACACGGTATTGCCTTTTGCACAATGCTCTCTCATATGCGCGATGATCTCCGCCGTTGACTGAGGGTCGAGACCCATCATAGGTTCGTCGAGTACCCAAAGTTTCGGCTCGTGAATGAGCGCCGCAATGATACAAATTTTCTGCTTCACGCCATGCGAATAGGACTTGATTTGTCTGTCTATTGCATTTTCGAGCTTGAAGAGACGGGTGAATCTTTCAAGTCTGTTCTTTCTATCCTCAGTAGAGACCTTGTAAAGATCCGCTACATAATTTACGTATTCCCTACCCGTCAACTTCTCGTATACGGAATGGTTGTCGGGCACGTAGCCTATGTTCATTTTCGCCTTTATCGGCTCCTTGACGATGTCGTGGCCGCAAATCTCGATCGTGCCGCTGTCAAAAGGCAAAATGCCGGTCAAACACTTTATCGTTGTGGATTTTCCGGCGCCGTTTTGGCCCAAAAATCCGAAAATTTCACCGGGTTTTAGTTCAAATGATATATCGTCGACGGCCACGCGGTCGCTTTTTGGATAGGTTTTCTTTAAATTTTTTACTGTAAGCATATTTAATAAATCTCCTAATATAAATTTTTGCACGCAAAGAGCGATACGCCCGATGCGTACCATACCTAAGCTACCCTAAAAGGGCGCAAAAACCTTATTGCAAAATGACCGGAGAACGGTTGAAATAGTATGAAAAATATTTTGCGTCGGATGTCCCGAAATAGTGTTTGCTCTTGCCTGACAGGCAAATCACGGGGACTTCCTTTTGCTTGGCAAAAAGTTTTTCCGCCGCAAAAGCGCGCGCAAAACGCACCGCAAAACCGACTGCATACAGCATGACGGTAAAATTGATCAATAGCTCGACGGGCAACAGAGATTTCAAGACGGAGAGAGGCTCCCCGTGCAACTCTCTGAAAATGGCATAGAGAAGCAATGTCGCCGCAAATGCCGAAAGGAAACGCTGAATACGTTCCGGCAATTGTCTGACGATAAAACACATAAATATGACGACCACCAGCAAGGCAACTCCCTTTGAAAGGGTCACAACGCCTTCGAGCACGTTCATCATAAACGATAGTGCATCCAAAATATCTCTCCCTACGGAAATTTGTCCCGTGTATGAATTTATTTTAACCCCGAGACGCAATATTGTCAACACATTGGGCGATATTAGGGGTTTGAGGGAGTTTTAGAGCACAAAATGTAGTGTTTTAGCTTACAATTGTACAAAAATCTTAAGATTTCGCGCCGCTTTTCGCGATCGGAGGAAAATTATACTTTCAAAATTCGCAAAACTCTTTCGAATTTTTCATCTCGCGCACATACCGAATAATTTTGTTTTATATAGGATTATTATAAAGAAGTTTTCATTCTTTATCGTAAATGCTTGACTGAAAATTCGCAAAAGGTGTATAACTCTGTCGAAATGAGCACATCTATATTATCGACGTCGTCATCCATAGCCTACTTCGAGATTTTGCTTCCTTTGGCACTCATACTTTTGAGCACCAAATTTTTCTCGCTCGCAAGCAAAAAAATAGGATTTCCGCAAGTCATAGGCATGATTGTCGCCGGAATATTGTTGGGGCTTATAAAGCTAATACCGAATCAACAGATCTTTACGCCGGCGACGCTTGAAGGACTTTCTTTCCTCGCGAAAATCGGCGTTATTCTTATAATGTTTTCCGCGGGGCTCGAAACCGACCTAAAGCAGTTCAGAAAATGCGGCGTGCCATCGGTCATTATCACTTTAGGCGGCGTCGCCTTGCCCGTTGCGCTCGGATTTATAGTGTCGGCCGCCTTCAACGGCGGATTTAAAGATATGACGTCGCATATGGCGATCGTCAACCTCTTTTACGGCACGATCCTCGCCGCGACTTCCGTCAGCGTTACCGTAGCGACGCTGAAGGAGCTTGGCAAACTCAACACAAAAGTAGGCACTTCTATAATAGAAGCCGCGATCCTGGACGACGTTTTGGGCGTCATCCTGCTATCGCTGTTCATAGGGCTGAACGAAGGCGAGGCCGCCGCTGCCAACGTAGGCCTCGTGATCGGCAAAATGATAGGTTTCTTCGCGCTGGCAGTTGCTTTGGGCGTCGTCATACATTTCATCTTCAACTTTGTGGAGAAAAAACATCCGCACACGAGACGCCTGCCCATACTTGGTTTTGCAATATGCTTTTTCTTCGCATACGCTTCCGAAAGGTGGTTTGGAGTGGCGGATATCACCGGAGCATATATTGCGGGCATCATAATCTCCACCGTACGTGAACACGAATATATCGACAGAAAGGTGGAGATAAGCAGTTATCTCATTTTTGTTCCCGTATTTTTTGCAAATATAGGCATCACTGCCGACTTTTCTTCACTCAATGCAAGTGTCGTGGGCTTCGGCTTTGCATTTGTAGCGGTGGGACTGATCGGCAAGGTTTTGGGATGCGGATCTGCCGCCCTTCTTTGCAGATATTCTTTCAAAGACAGCCTGCGCGTAGGCGTCGGAATGATGGTGCGCGCAGAAGTCGTGCTTGTCTGCGCCCAGAAAGGCATAGACAGCGGACTTGTAGATCCGTCCATAATGCCGTTTGTTTTGATACTCATTCTTTTGTCGGCGCTGCTTACTCCTTTGATCTTGAAGTTGACATATAAAGGCGAACGCGATTATCCCGAATACGTCAGACAAATTTTGAAAGACACCGTCTCAAAAGACGCTTGATTCAGACATTTCTGCAACTTTTATATCATACACGCGAGAAATTAAATTTACACATTAAAATAATATTATTTTAATAGGTATTCGTTTGCTTTTTTCGACAAATTTCTCTATACTCTAAATATCACTCGAGAGGCAAGATATGAGCGATGCCGAAAATTTGCAATCAACCAAGCTGGGCACGACGCCGATCGGAAAACTCATTTTCAAAATGAGCGGTCCTGCGATATTATCCATGCTCGTGCAGGCGCTTTACAACATCGTAGACAGCATTTTCATAGGCAATTACGACCCTACAAACGGAGTGCTTGCGCTCTCGTATGCCTTGCCCATGCAACTGCTCGTAAACGCGTTTGCTATAGGCATCGCCGTGGGCACCGGATCGCTTATTTCAAGGCTTCTGGGCGAGGGCAGAAAAGACGACGCTTCCCTATCCTCACAGACGGGCATACTTTTGAGTCTCATCGTCAGCGCGCTGTTTGCAATACTCGGCTATTTCATATCCGAAGCGTTTATCAGAGCTTACACATTGGATGCGTCAACCTTAAACACAGGCGGAGCAAATATGCAAACGGTGTACGAGATGTCTTACAAATACCTCTCCATTTGCACCTGCTGTTCCTTCGGCATGATGATAGAAATTATGCTGAATCGCATTTTGCAAGCTATGGGCAATATGATCGTGCCCATGATCTCGCAACTTGTGGGCGCTGTGACCAATATCGTGCTGGATCCGATATTTATAAGCGTGATAGGGCTTGGGGCGATAGGCGCCGCAATCGCCACTGTCACGGGACAGATCATCGCGATGTTTATACCCATATTCGTAATAATCGCGGGCAGAAAAAAATGGGATATTCATATATTTTTCACGCGCGGCTTCAAACTGAAAAAACAAATTATTTTCAATATCTTGCGCGTGGGCTTGCCAACGGTTGTGATGAATTCTATCGGGTCCGTGATGTACATGATCGCAAACATTATCCTCAATCGCTCCACAGACGCCGTATGGTCGTTCGGCATATACTTCAAATTGCAATCGTTTGCATTTATGCCGGTATTCGGGCTCAATCAAGGTTGCATCCCCATAATGGGATATAACTACGGCGCGCGTAATCGCAAGCGCTTTGACAAGACGTTCAGGCTGGCGATGTTGATCGCGTTTATTTACATGACCTTTGCGATGATTCTGTTTTTGACAATACCGAAACCGCTTTTGCAACTGTTCGGCGTAGGCGACAACATAGCGCGCATAAAAATGGGCAGCGAAGCTTTACGCATATGTTCGGTCGCATTTTTACCGGCCGCTTTCGGCGTGATCATGATAGCCATGTTCAATAGCGTAGGACACGGCATAAAGGCCATGTTCATCTCCCTTCTAAGACAGATTTGTTTGCTTTTGCCGCTGGGATATATCTTGTCCACATACACGTCTCTTTCTTTTACGGGATTTTGGATGTCATTCCCAATAGCGGAAGCGTTGTCGGTGATTATATTTATCCCCATAACAATCTCCACTATAAATAAAATATTCCGCATCAAAGGTATGGACGCGGAATATGTCAGAATATCTCGATAACGGTTTATGGATCATGCCACGACTTCGAACACGTTCCTGCCTCTGAAGTTTCTAAGCGCGAATTGGCGTTTGCCGCCCAAAATATCTATGCGATAATATTCCAGTCCGTGTTGAATGCAATCCGGCATGATTTCGATTTGCATATCGCCGACGGTAATGAATATGTCGCCTATATCGTTTGTGGTGACTGCGCTGACCAAACAGGAGGGATTGTCAAAATAGCGGCGTACCCTATCGCAATTTTTCCTTAACAAAGTATCTTCGAAGTTATAAAATTCCGCGCGTATATATTGGTCGTATGGCAGTTTTTGGAGATTTTCAGAATAAAAAATATCCGACATCGTCAAAAGCATCTCGGAAGCGTTGCGTATACGTGCATAACAGCACACGTATATTGTCGAAAAAATATCGTTATTATCTTTTGCTTTGCTGCCGAAGCTGATGACAAGAGCGTTTGCCTCGTTGCCTTCGTATGAAACATAATCGACTCCGACCACGCATTTACCCACCAAAGTTTGCAAAATGCTCATATCGTTTCTGACATTGTTTTTCATATTGCTCTCCGCATAAAATTGTAAGCGTCGACGTAGTCGCCAAACTTAAAATATAGATGCGCAATCGTCTGCAAACTGTGACATTATTTTACATTTGCCGACATTTGAAAACCGCCTCTAATATTGCAGAAAAAGCCGTTAATGTATCCCGAATCATTGCGTATAAACCTTATTTGAAAAAACCGTCCGTAAAAACGGACGGCAAAATTTTGATATGCGGAGGAATCACTTGAAATATCTTACGGCGCTTTCGAAGAGTTTCATGTCATAATTGCCCAAGACGTTTTTATAGAGTCCGTAGCCTTTACGCTCGGCGTGCCCCATCTTTCCGAAAATCCTCCCGTCGGGCGACAAAACGCCCTCAATGGCGCATTTGCTGCCGTTGGGGTTGAAACGTATATCCATTGTAGGCTCTCCGTCCAAATCGACGTATTGCGTCATTATCTGTCCCCTTGCCGCAAGTTCCCCGACAAGCGAGTCGGACGCAATAAATTTGCCCTCGCCGTGCGAAATAGGCACACTGAATATCTCGCCTTCGCGCACCATGGAAAGCCACGGCGACGCTGTCGAGCATACTCTGACTCGAACTATGCGCGACTGGTGTCTGCCTATATCGTTGTATGTGAGCGTGGGACAAGTCTCATCTGCGTCGATAATCTTGCCAAACGGAACAAGTCCAAGTTTGATTAGCGCCTGGAAACCGTTGCATATGCCTCCCATAAGTCCGTCTCTTCTATCCAACAGCGCTTCGATTTGCGCGCGCACTTCCCCATTGCGCATAAACGCAGTAATAAACTTGCCCGATCCGTCAGGCTCGTCTCCGCCCGAAAATCCTCCGGGAATAAACATCATCTGACTTTCCGCAAGAAGCGATGAAAAATCTTCGACGCTGCGCGCTACGTCGTCGGCGCTGTTGTTGCGGACGACAAACAGCTTGGCCTTTGCGCCGGCGTCCTCGAATGCCTTGGCGGTGTCATACTCGCAATTTGTACCCGGGAATACGGGACTGAGCACCTGCGGCCTCGCGCATTTGATTGCAGAACCGAACGTAGTCTTTTTGTCACAACCGAATTTGGGCGGTTTTTCATATGACGACGCAACGTTGCAAGGATATACGGATTCAAGCTTATTTTCGAAAATTCTTTGCAACTCTTCCAACGCGATTTTTTCGTCAGCAAAACGGATCTCACCCTCATTTATGGTGCGACCAAGCGTGACGCCTATATCTGAATCATCGACGAGTTCAAGCACAAACGCGCCGTACATATAATCAAAAATCGTACTTAAAGTTGCGTTTTTATCATATTCAAACCCTATTTTATTGCCAAAACACGCTTTCATCACTCCCTCGGCTATGCCGCCGTAGGTCGGTGTAAACGCAGCCGCTACTTTGCCGCTTGCGATGAGTTCTCTCACCTGTTTTAGCGTCTCTGTCAAATTTTGCGGCAAAGAGTTTTCATATTCGGGGCAAATCAAAACCACCTTGTGCCCGACCCCTTTGAATTCGGGCGAAACGACATCGTTGACCTTGCCTGTCGTCACGGCAAACGATACGAAAGTGGGCGGAACGTCTATCTTTTCGAAACTTCCGCTCATAGAATCCTTGCCGCCGATGGCGGCAACGCCCAGATCCATTTGCGCCTTAAATGCGCCCAACAGAGCGGCAAAAGGCTGACCCCAACGTTCCGGATCTTTGCCGGGCTTCAAAAAATACTCCTGAAAACTGAGATATACGTCCTTAAAATCCGCACCGCTCGCAATGAGCTTAGACACGCTCTCCACCACAGCCAGATAGGCTCCGTGATATGGGCTCTGTTCGGTGACATACGGGTTGCCGCCCCATGACATATAGGATACGGTATCCGTATGCTTGCTTTCGACGGACACAAGATGCACCATTGCTTGCGGCGGCGTCATTTGATATTTGCCTCCGAAAGGCATAAGCACCGTGCCGGCGCCAATAGTGGAATCAAATCTTTCGCAAAGCCCTCTCTTCGAACATACGTTGAGGTCCGAAGCCAAATCTTTCATGCCCGTCGCAAAATCGAGAGGCACGATCTTTTTGTACCCTTTGCAGTGTTTGGGTCGCACGGAAATATGCTTTTCCTTGCCGTTTGAATTCAAAAATTCGCGCGAGATATCGACGATCGCTTTGCCGCGCCAACTCATTCGCAAACGCGAATCGGCAGTAACTTCTGCCACTACGGTCGCCTCAAGGTTCTCGGCATTTGCCAACTCTTTGAATCTTTCGACCTTGTCGGCTTCTACAACGACAGCCATACGTTCCTGGGATTCGGATATTGCAAGTTCGGTTCCGTCAAGGCCGTCATATTTTTTGGGCACGAGGTCGAGGTTGATGTCGAGGCCATCCGCCAACTCTCCTATAGCGACCGAAACGCCGCCTGCGCCGAAATCGTTGCAACGCTTTATAAGCAACATAGCCTCTTTATTGCGGAAAAGCCTTTGAAGTTTTCGCTCTTCGGGAGCGTTGCCCTTTTGCACCTCTGCGCCGCAATGGGTAAGCGATTCAAGAGTATGCGATTTGCTCGATCCTGTCGCTCCTCCGCAACCGTCGCGACCGGTCTTGCCGCCGAGAAGTATAACTTTATCCCCGGCCGAAGGCACCTCTCTGCGCACGTTTTCTGCGGGAGTTGCAGCTATAACCGCGCCAATTTCCAATCTTTTTGCGACATATCCGCTATGATAAAGCTCGTCGACCTGACCGGTGGCAAGCCCTATTTGATTTCCGTAGGACGAATAACCGGCGGCAGCCGTAGTGACTATCTTGCGCTGAGGCAACTTGCCCTCGAGCGTATCTTTGACGGGCGTCAGAGGATCTGCCGCGCCCGTAACGCGCATCGCGGCATACACGTAACTTCTTCCCGACAAAGGGTCTCGGATCGCGCCGCCTATGCAAGTCGCCGCGCCGCCGAAAGGCTCTATTTCCGTGGGG
>CANREO010000024.1 GCA_947629635.1 uncultured Clostridia bacterium | reverse complement strand
GATTTCCGTCTTTCCGGATTATACAATAACTTTGCGACTGCGCTTAACGATCTGGGCGACTTTGACGGCGCATACGAGTATTATGTGAAGGCCGCGGAACTTCTAAAGGCAAAGGGAGGTCATTGCGAGCTTGCGATAACTTATATAAATATGGCTCAACTGTTTTACGACAGGGCGCGCGGCAGAGGAGAAACCGCGGACAACGAAGTGGACGCTTACCTAGATTTGGCATATGACGCTCTTAACGACCAAAGTTTGGAGCGCAACGGAAACTACGCCGGAGTATGCGCCAAATGTGCGGCGGCATTTGGCTTTTACGGGGATTTTATTCGCAAGCGAGAATTGAATGAGAGAGCGGAAGCAATATACCGTGCAAATGCCGAAAAATAGACTTAATGAGTGAAATTTTGAATATAAAACCTCATTTTCGGAGAATATCGCCTATGAAAGGGCTTGATGAAAGCAAGAGATTTTACGAGGAATACGGCATCAAAATGCTAAGCGACGACTTCCCGGAGTATGCGCCGCGAATTGCAGTCGGGCTTGTGGGGCACGGTTCGGAATGCTTTGGTTTTGACGACGAAGTTTCGCGCGATCATGACTTTCAAACGGGCTTTTGCATGTGGCTTACAGGCGAGGACGAACAAAAAATTGGTTTCAGATTGACAAGAGCGTACGACAAGCTTAGGGAGACGTGCGGATTGGGCAGGGTTTCGCATTTAAGCGTGGCGGGAGCAAATTCACAGGGCGTGCAAACGATCGGCGAGTTTTATAAGCGGTATACGGGAAGAGAAGGGGCTCCGACCGATCCTAAGGATTGGCTTTATACGGACAGCGAGTATTTTGCCGAGGCAACAAACGGCGAGGTCTTTAGAGACGACTTGGGAATTTTCAGTGAAATAAGAGAGCGCATTTTGCACGGCATGCCGGACGACGTCAGGTTGAAAAAACTAGCGGCGAGCGTACTTCGCATGGCTCAAACGGGGCAATACAATTATGCGCGTTGTCTTGCGCATGGCGAGGAAGGCGCGGCTATGCTTGCGCTTACGGAATTTGTCAAAAATGCGTGTCAGGTGTTTTTTTTGTTGGAAGGCAAACACTGTCCTTATTATAAGTGGATGTTCAGAGCGATGAAAGAGTTGACAAATTTTGGCGAATACGCTGATGTTTTGCAATTTTTGCTCACTTCCGACAACGATGAGGGAGGCAAGCGTGTAAAATGTGAAATCGTCGAGGATATAGCACGCGCAGTCATCTTGGAATTGAAAAAAAGAGAAATAGCAGATTGCGAAGGCAACTATCTGGAACCGTTTGCATACGCTATCATCAAGCGTATAAAATCCGCAGAACTCAGAAATTTGCATATTTTGATCGGATAATATAAAAAGAATCTATAGCTTTAAAATAATAGCGCACGTAAGAAACGGCGCTATTTTTTCATAAGTTCCGCTGCCAGCATCATATCGTAAAAAGGCTTAATTTGCATAAAGACCTCAGACAAATATTTGCCTAAATTTTCGCCGGTAAGCAAGTCGATATCCTTGCTTTCCGCTATTACGCCGATGTTGTCCAGACTGAGCCACTGCTTGGCGTCCTCACTCAAAAATTTGTATTTTTCGGGCAGTTTTCGTAGGTCGCCGTACATTGTAAATTCTTTTTGAGTTTTATAGCATTCAAGCGCGGCTTTAAACAGTTTCGAGTCTTCGATTATTAGTTGCCTGAAGTTGCCGAGGGATTTGTCGTCGGCTCGGTAATATCCGCAACCGTAGTTGAAACCATAGGGCGATAACTCGAAAAAATAGCCCGGAAGTCCGTTGTACAGTCTTTTGTCGCGAATAAATATCAACCACATCTTATCGCGATATTTATATCCGTCGGTGCAAAATCTCATATCCTTATATATGCGCGAAATACATCTGTCAACTTTCGGCTCCACTATAAATTCGGGGTCAATTGCCAGCATTGTAGGGGTCAATTCTCTCACGAGATCCGCAAAAGGTTGCACCAAAAATTCGCGGTAATCCGTCTTGTGATCGTCGTACCACTCTTTGGAATTGTTTTTATGATTGAAATATAAAAAATCAAGAGCTCTTTGCGTAAACATGGTTTTATTGTATGTTTTTTGTCATATAAACAGCGAGATAAGCGTATTTTGTACTATCTCGCGCATACGTACATAGTCTATGTACGTGTGATGATCAAATATGAATTCATGCGAAAAAGATTGCACGATGTCCATTGCGAAATGTATGCGCTCATTAAGACAGTCCACCTGTACTCCTATAGATTTAAGACGGTCGGCAATTTTCAATGTGATGTCATCCTCAAGTTCTATAAATCTTGCGTTTACGTCCGGGTCCGAGTGGGACATGGCATGTAGCGCTTCGTGTATTTTGGCATTTTGCTCGTGTATGGAAATCGCCGCGTCAAGCACTCCGATCATCAACTCGTGTAAGTCGATCGGCATTTTTAAGGCGTCGATCATCTCCAGCACGGGCGAGAATGCTCTTTCGACGTAAATCGCTAGCACGTCGAGCAGTATATCGCGTTTGTCTTTGAAATAACCGTATACGATGCCTGTCGAAACGCCGGCGCGCTTTGCTATCTGCGCAGTATTTGTGTTGTAATAGCCCACTTCGCTGAATAACTCATATCCGGCTTTGACTATTTTATTTTTCTTTTCTATAGAGCGCTCCTGCTTCGGCTCTCTGATTTCTTGAGACATCTGGATCCCTCCCGGTCCGCGCCTTTAATATAAATTTTCGATACATATTATATATCTTAAAACCGAATATTGCAATGTCCAATTTAAAATACGAAAAATTTTTCATATTTTAGGTGAAAATTGTTGACTTGTTGTATGATGGGTGATATATTAAATACGCTAAAATATGAAAAAAATTTCACATTCAATCATATATTGATGTGACGGGGAGAGAGTTTATGCCACTTGTAGTTGCGCCGATAGGAAGAGAATTGAGGATAATCAAAATTCTTACCGATGAAAAGACAAAAAAGCATCTTGAAAATTTGGGGATCACTATTTCATCGACGATCAGCATCATTTCTCAAAGCGGCGGCAGCACGATCTGCTCTGTCAAAGACGCTCGGCTTGCGTTAGACAGAAATCTCGCAACAAAAATACTTGTAGCATAAATAGGAGGCAAATCTATGCTCAAACTTATCAAAAGAAAGAAGAGCTCCGCAGACTCCGACGCGCAAGAAAGCAAAAAATTGCGCGAAGTCAAAACGGAAAAACAACTCAGCGATTTTGAGATAGGTCAAGAGGGCGTTGTGACCGCCATACAAGGCGACGGAAAAATAAGGCGCCGTCTGTTTGATATGGGCGTTACTCCCGGCGCGGAAATCTATCTCAGAAAAAAGGCTCCCTTAGGCGATCCGATCGAGGTGACTTTGAGAGGATATGAGCTTACGCTCAGAAAAAACGAGGCTTGCGCGGTCACCGTGCTGACGACGGAGCAAGTCGCCGATGATGCGGACGCAGAGGTCGCAGCTGACAAGGAGGCGCAAAATGGTTAAATTTGCTCTTGCCGGAAATCCAAACTGCGGCAAAACCACTCTTTTTAATAATCTCACCGGTTCAACCGCTCATGTAGGCAACTGGCCCGGCGTCACAGTCGACAAGAAAGAGGGCGTTTACAAAAAGTGCGCCGAACCTATATCCATTGTGGATTTGCCGGGCATATATTCGTTGTCTCCGTACACACCCGAAGAAGTTATTTCGAGAAATTTCATATTGGACGAAAAGCCGGATTGCATAATAAACATAATTGACGCTACAAACTTGGAGCGCAATCTTTACCTCACAACTCAAATCATGGAGATCGACGTGCCTATGGTCATAGCGCTCAACATGATGGACGTTGTGGAAAAAAGCGGCGATAAAATCGACGCGAAAAAGTTGGAGGAAGAGATAGGTCTTCCCGTCGTATCGATCTCCGCTCTCAAAGAAAAGGGTCTCGATGAACTTATGCAGCGCGCTTACGAAGTCAGCAAACTGCCTCGCGAGGGCAGGACTGTGCTTGAGGGCACGCAACTTATGCACCTCATCGGCGATTGCAGGATCGCGCTTGAGGGGCAAAAAGTTGACAATACGCTGTTTCATGCCATAAAACTTGTAGAACTTGACGAGCTTGAGGTAGCGATGCATCCCGATTCCGCCAAAATGGTCGAAGAATTCAAGCATACTTTCAAGGACGACACTTTCGGAGGCGATTTCGAGGCGCTCGTTGCGGACAGCAGATATAAGTACATTTCTAAGCACTATTCTTCCGTATTGGAGAGAAAGCAAAAGACGGAAAAAGAAAAATTGTCTGTCTCCGACAAAGTGGACAAGGTGCTTACGCACAAAATTTTGGGCATTCACATCTTTATAGTAGTGCTTTTCATCATATTCCATCTGACTTTTTCCGAGGACTTTTTATATCTCGGCGCGTACGGCGTATTTGACAAAGATGTCTATGCTTACGACGCGCAAGGCAATGTAATCGAAGCGTTTTATGACGTCGGCGGCAATGAGTTGAAGGAATATTTTGACGCCGAGGGCAATCAAGTCGCGCTGTATGACAAGGACGGAAATTCGGTATTTTTCGACGAGGACGGCCATGAGGCCGAAGTCGTACTTGCCGATGACGGAAGCATAAGAGAAATGTCTGTCGTGCCGTACGCTTACGATAGGAGCGGAAATGCTATCAAGGCCTTCTATGACGCCGAGGGCAACGAGATAACCGTGCTGTGCGACAGCGAAGGCAAACTGCTCGATCTATATGACGAAAACCACGTAAAATACGAAAAATTTTACAATTCGGACGGCTATGAAGCAGAACTCGTGTTAAATGATGACGGCGAGTTCGAAGACGTGGCATTTGTCAGCGCTATAGACGAGTTTTGCTCGGAAGTCACTGTAAATACTTTTTTCGGCTATGAAGAGGGGATATTCTCGCCCGGCGTGATATTGTTCAATACGTTTGACACATTTATGGGCTTTTTGAGCGCATGCATATCGCAAGCGATGGCGAATGCGGCGCCGTGGGCAAGCGGTCTTGTGGTGGACGGCATATTCGGCGGATTGTTTGCGATACTCAGCTTTTTGCCGCAGATCCTGCTTTTGTTCCTCTTCTTCTCCATTCTCGAGGACAGCGGATACATGGCCAGAGTAGCTTTCATTTTGGACAGGATTTTCCGCAAATTCGGCTTGAGCGGACGCGCTTTCATGCCTATGATCATGGGCTTTGGTTGTTCGGTGCCGGCCACGATAAATACTCGTACTTTGGCGGATAACAATGAAAGAGTCGCGACGATCAGAGTAATTCCGTTTTTCAGTTGCGGCGCAAAATTGCCTATACTCACGGCGATTGCCGGCGGCATAATTCAAATGACGGGAGTAGGCAATGCCGATCTCATCACATACGGTATGTATTTGTTGGGCATTGTAGTGGCAATCTGCGCGGTATTGCTCATGCGCAACACTACGATGAAGGGTGAAGTGCCGCCGTTTATTATGGAGTTGCCCGCGTATCATCTGCCGCAATTCAAGAATTTGATGTTGCATCTGTGGGACAAGACAAAGCATTTTGTCAAAAAGGCGTTTACGATCATCCTTGCATCCACAATCGTGATTTGGTTTATAAGCCACTTCAATTGGAATTGGAATTATTTACCGGACGAGGCGATGGATCAAAGCATATTGGCAGGCATAGGAGGACTTATAAGGCCGCTGCTCACGCCGTTGGGATTTGGCAGTCAGTTGTCTTCGAGATGGGGTTGGGTGTTTGTCGTCGCGGCAGTCACGGGCCTCATTGCAAAGGAAAACGTCATCGCAACGTTCGGCACGCTCGCAGCCTGTATCACAAGCGGATTTGTGGCGGACGAGGCGCTTGCCGGCGTAGATTCCGTCGCGCAGATGATTACGGCTACAAACATCACCGTTCCGGCTTTGATAAGTTTTATAGCCTTCAATATGCTTACTATTCCGTGCTTTGCGGCTGTTGCGACGGCCAAGGCGGAATTGCCCGATAAAAAATCGTTCAGAGGCACGCTCGCATTCTGGATACTGACCTCGTACATCGTGTCAATGATGATATATTTGGTGGGCAGTTGGTGGTGGACTGTGTTCATCTTTATCGCGATATGGGCGGCGGTGATAACTCTTATCGTGCTCAACAATAAGGGCAAAATAGATATAAAGGGCTTCTTTGACAAATTCAAGTCCAAGAAGTCAAGGGCGTAAACAGCCCGAGCGGAGGCACTGTGGGACCTGTTGAAATAGTTGTGATCATAGCGGCTATAGCAATTGTGCTCGGCGTAGTCATTGCGGCGATCGTGCGCAAGGCAAAGGGAAAACCGTCGCTGTCGTCGGATTGTTGCGGATGTCCGTATGCCGACAAGTGCCAAAGTTGCCACGGGTGCTCCGCACAGGATGACAGCCAAAACAAGTCTGAGCAAAATCGGACGTAAACTCTCTCTATTTAGCTGCAAAGGCGGAGGATGATCCTCCGCCTTTGTATTGGTCAAAATTGCGATTTCAAAAATAGGATGATGTATAGATCATAAAAAAGCTCCGCCGAGCGGCGGAGCTTTAAATCAATTTACAATCAATCGGAACTCGGAGTTTGCATATCCGTTTTGACTTCTTTCGCTTCGGCAGGGACCGCGGTATCGCCGTTTGCTATCAAAGCGTCAAATTCGTCGTCTTCGTCGATATATTCGGTGGGTGCGTCCGAAACTTTGACAGAGCGATCGAATTGCGACATAAATGCGCGCGAGGCGAACAGCATTATACCCGCCGCAAGCGCAATTGCCATATCCGCAAACGCAAAACTGTTGTATGCCATGCTGTATGCCGCATACGAGCCGTATGTAGCCAAAACCTTCGGGTCTGCAAAAGCGAATACGCCCGAAAGCACGTGGCACGTCCAACGCAACAGTACTGCCATAATGCCGCCGAGCACAAACGCGAGCATTTTGCCCCCCTTAAATTTGAATACGTTCTTTTCAAACAGCAAACCGCTTATGCCGATCATTCCGAAGGCGAGGGGATAGTCCAGAAGGAATTGCATCGGGTGTATTATCCATGGATTTTGCACGGCTTGCAGAAGCCCGTAAACAAGGCATACGAGCACTCCGCGCCTCGTGCCGAACATGCAACAATAGATCATAAGTGGAAGTAGGCTCGCAAAAGTGATAGAGCCGCCTTGTGGCAACCTGGCAAGGCGCGCGTAACTGAGCGCAAAACTCATTGCTATCGCTATAGCGCCGTATACGATTGCGCGAGTATCGCTGTCTTTGCGCTTGTTGCCGAGCAGATATATTGCGACAATGACCAGTGCGAGTATAACGGCGGAAATGACCATGCCCGTGACGTTAGCTTCTTCATAATAGGCTTGGACGGTGGAAAAATATTTTGTCATTTCCACAATTATTGCAATAAGTCCGCCTATTGCGCCGACTACCGTGCAAATACCGGCGACGCGCACGGGCGTTTTGCCGAAAAGCGAACATACAAGCATCGCGATCAATCCCGCAAGTATCACTATTATCGTCGCCATGATGGGCCAGAAAAGCATTGCGCTCATTCCGCCGTCCTCTATCAAGATGCTCTTCGAATTCAGGTACGTCATAAATACTACCGCCATCACCGCGGCGCCCGCGGTTATGCCGAGAGCATATTTTTTGAAATCGCCGAATCTCTCCCTTTTGAAAAAGAAGACCAACAACCCTACGATCGCGATCGCAGCTACCATAGCTACGGCGGTATAAAGCAACACAAAGCGCGCACCGTCGTAAATTTGTCCAATGTCCATAAAAAAACCTCCCGTGTGTGCTTCGGAGGTCAAAGGTGGGATATGCTTAAATCTGTCGGTTAACGCCTTAAAGATATTATGCTTCCTTACGCGAGGATTATCTCACAAGTTGAAGGGTATGATCTCAGCCGTTTGGCACCCCTAGCTCATATATATTAGCACCGCGTTTGTCCAAAGTAAAGCGAAAGCGTACATAAATTTCCCGATATTTGCATTGGCCCCAACGAAGGCCGCGAACTGTGCTTTGAGCCGTGTCATAAATAAAACAGCATGTTTTTCGCTTCGAGATAAATTTTTGCAAATTGTTGATTTAGCTGCCCAAAGATGTTAGAATAGCCTTGCGACATCATCATTATATTTGTGCAGTCAGCGAAACAATGTACTCTTTTGCAGTGGCAATTTTGCCAAGCTCTTTCAGAGTGCATGATGTTTCGCATGTATTTGATGGTGTCGCAACCTATGGGCGAAGGCAAGTTGCGGTGCGTCGCTCATAGCGGCGCACTTTTTGTATATGCGATTTTCCCATTTCTTCCTCTTGCAAAGAGCCTGTCGCCCTCAAACGCCGCAAAACTACTATATCTGTTTGCGGCAAACGCCGCTTAAGGAGGAATTTATGAAAAAATCTCATGTCGCCCAAAAAGCCGCGCGGTTGGCGGTTTTTGCCATTGTGATCATACTTTCGTTTGCGTTGTGCGCGACTTTGACGGCGTGCGACTTAAATTTGCAGAAAAAAGATCCTACTCCGTCGCACAACGGAAACTCAAATGAAACGCCGAGCGACCCTCCCGAAATCGAAGAGCCGAGCGACGGCAACGATACCGAAACTCCCGAAGAGCAGGAAACTCCAAGCGAACAAGAACCTCCCGAAGAACAGCAAAAACCGAGCGAGGAGGTAGAACATGATATTACGAGAGAAGAATTTGAAAGAGAGTTGGCAATTTACTTACAAAATTATTATAATGAAAATGTTTCGTTACTTCAATCGCTTAATATTAGTGATACAAATATTTTGATGATAAATGCAAAAGATTCTAAGGTTTATTTTTCTTGCAAAAAAACAGGGACAGGGAAAGTGAATTTTGGCGTTGTTGACATTAGCACTAGTCTTGAATTAAATACATATAAAACATATAAACAAATTTTGGAAAATATAAATTTATCAAAACAAGGATTTACTACATTAACTTCCCGAATCACTGAACAAGGCGTGCCGGAGGATATTTGCGCATTTGCGCTGTCGCAAAGCAAGGTCAAAGCCGCCTTGTCGGGAGTCAGCTCCTACGACATCATCAATTATAAGGTCATCAACACAACTTTATTTACATTAACAAGTCATGGCAATGTGACAGATATTACAATGCTTGTTGGAAATAGGATCGTTACATTATCAATGGGCGGACATACAGGCACTTGTAAAACCCAACGAGAATATTTGCGCGAGCTTCAATATGGATATTTATCTTATATCGAAAACATCGAAGTCAAAGAATATCGCGAACTTTCGTTATAATGACGATCTCGACCAAACTTCGTCCGAAAAACCGACGCGCCCTTTGTCTGCGTATTATAGCAACTTCAGTCTGGACAAACGGGGTCCCCGAAAAATGAGTGACAATGTAAAATTGTGTAGAAAAACAACTTTTGTAGAACGAATTTTTGGGGGTAAATACGCGGAGCAGACCAAAAAAGCATGTGACCTCAGCGTACTTTTTGCAAAAACAAAAAGCACGCAAGGTCTTTACGTGCAACATCAAACAAAATAACTAAGCAGGACGACAGCATATACAACCGCGCAAGCATTGTCCGAGCAACCCAAGCACAAAAAATAGCGAGCCATATGCGCATCTCAGAATAGCCTCTTGACTTTCTCACGTATTATAGCAACTTCAGTCTGGGCAAACGGGGTCCCCGAGAAATGAGTGACGATGTAAAATTGTGTAGAAAAACAACTTTTGTGGAACGAATTTTTTGGGGTAAATACGCGGAGCAGACCAAAAAAGCATGTGACATCTATGTGCTTTTGAAAAAACAAAAGCACATCATGTCGATGTGCTTTTTTGGTCTGGGTGAGAAGACTTGAACTTCCGGCCTCATGAACCCCATTCATGCGCGCTACCAAACTGCGCCACACCCAGATTGCTTGTACATTATAATCAATATATTTGAAAATGTACAGCATATTTTTGCAAAAAAATTTCAAAAATGCACAAAAAGTCCTTTCAGCCGTTAGATGTATTGAAATTATTAAAAATTTTGAACTTTTGACATTGTAATATATTATTACTTATGCTATTATGATAGTATAAATCGACATGAGAGGGAAATTATGGACGAAAATATGCAAGGCGTTTCGACGGAAGCGGTTGAAGCAGTCGGGCCGACCGCCGAGACCGAACAGGTCGCAAACAAGGATATAGGCGAAAAGCTGTCGTTGCGCAACTTCTTCACATATCCCTTGGGGACGTTTGGCAGAGACTTTCTTTATAACTTTTTCAACGGTTATCTGCTCAACTTTGTGTTGCTCACCAAAAATTTGACGACGGCGCAGTTCAGTATGATTACGGTCATTATCATTTGCGCGCGTATATTCGACGCGTTCAATGACCCTATCATGGGTTCTATCGTCGAAAACACGCGTACGAAGTGGGGCAAATACAAACCGTGGCAACTGATTGGGGCCGTGCTTACGGGCTTTGTCATCATAGCTATATTCAACGTTCCGCTTACAGGCTGGGCGTTTATAGGATTTTTGGCGTTCGGATATTTCATGTTTTCCATTACGTTTACTATGAACGATATATCCTACTGGGGCATGATGCCGTCGCTCACTACAAATGCCGACGACCGCAACAAGCTCAACTCTTTCACTCAACTTGTTGTCAGCGCGGGCGGCGGACTTGCCGGATTGCTCACTCCCATGCTTACGGCAGGCGATGTGGCGCAAAAAGCGTTCGGTGGCGCGGTGAAGGGATATGGAGTTTTGGCGATACTCGTCGCAGTGCTTATGGTGGCAAGCCAACTCATTACGATATTCGGCGTCAAGGAGAAACCTCTTCCCGTCGACTTTCAAAAAGTGCCTCGCATGAAGTTTAAGGATCTGTTTAAGGTCATCTTCAAAAACGATCAACTTCTTTGGAACGCGCTCGTTATGCTCCTGTGGGCAATATTGTCGGGAGCGGTCATCGGCGGCGGACTGCTCAACTTCTTTGTTTATCTCGAATTCAGTTAC
>CANREO010000023.1 GCA_947629635.1 uncultured Clostridia bacterium | reverse complement strand
TGTATTTTTGATGACAAGATAGCCTTCGGTCAAATTGAGCAGAGCGTTTGTTTTTGCAAATATAACGCTGTCCACCGTATTAAATTTGCTATCCGCATATAGATTGCAGTGTGCCTTTACAGTGCTGCCCGTATAGATATATTGGGTGACTTGCACATTGGGCATTTCCCATTGATTGAATGGGCAAATTCTGTCTTCATAGAAACCGTTGGTATCCGGCATGATCCCCAAGAAAGTCGTATGTCCGGCGGCTATGCTGCCGGCTGTGGATGTGCCGCCGCGGAAGTCTCTCACAACAAACGGAGCAAGCATTTCCGCGCCTTCTTTTACATTCAGGGTGCCGTCGCCTTTGATATAGCCGTAAACGTCTATTTTGCCGCCGCTCAAAAGATTTACGTTTGCACCGCTTTTTATCGTCATTTGCGCGTAGTTGCCCGATGTGTGACCTTGATATGTGTATTGGCCCACAACGCCCGTGACGCCGCCGATATTCAATACGCCCGAAATATCAAAAGTTACGTTTTCGCCTATTGTCAAAACAAGTTGCAGATAGGTGCTTTCCTTTTCTATATCGGCGTACCATTTTTCCGTTCCGCCGTTTGTATTGAAAGCGGAAACTCTGTCATAGGGCAGCAATAGCGTGCTGCCGTGCTTTAGTTCATAGTGGCGACTTTGGTCGGTCAATTGCGCGTCGCCGAACAGCGTGATATTTCCGCCCAATTCCAGCGCGTCTTCCAAGACATATTCGTCGTTGCCTATCTTTGCGGATTTGATTTTGAAGTTTGTCTCATAACTTGCGGCATTCCAGTTGTCGGACGAGGCCAAATTTGCGGTGACTTTATAGATTCCGCCGATCGTGGGTTTGAGGTTACCGCCATATATTTCGTAGGTAAGGACGTTTCCGCCGTCATAACCGTCGAGCGAGAGCCCCAGCGTCGAGACGATATCGATGGCCGAGCCCGTCCAAGTCGCAAAGTCGTTGCCCGTAGCCGTGATGACGGGATCTGCCTTTGCCACATCTACGGTCACGTCGATATCTCGCAGCGGCTCGTAGTTGATCGGGTCGGCGAGATAAGTCGCGCTGTAAATATTCTTTTTGCAAATCAGTTTTTCGGATGCGTTTGCCCACTCAAATCCTTCGGGCAGAGCGATGTTTTCAAGCGTATTGGCGGATGTGTACACCACGCTGTAGCCGCTTAGCAATCGCAATATCTCATCGCGATCGTATTCTGCCTTGTTTACAACGAGGCGCTGCGCTTCGCCGATGATCAAGTCATAGTTGTCAAGCTCGCTCACAGCCAATTGCACGTTGTATTCATAGCCCTCGGCAGAAGCATTTGAAGAGGCGCCCTCGTAAGTTGTAGTTATTTGTACGCCGAGGCCCAAAGACTGCTCGCTGTCGCCGTTGACGAGTCCTTGCACAACGTATGAGAAGTCGGTGGGCACTTCGTCGCCGTAAGTGACGGGGTCGTGCGGATCGACCGTGATCGTCAGTTTTGCCTTGTCGACGACGAGGATGCACTGCGCATAGGATATTTCATAGTTGTTTGAAGTCAGACCGCCAAGCGACACGACGTAGCTTCCCACATTATCGCCGCGCGTATAATCGTGAGTCGCAATAAGCGCTCCGTCAAGCGTTTTGACGTCGTCGTCATACTTGAATCCTTCGCCGTGCGTCACGACAAATTCGGGGATATCATCTCCGTATGAAATTTTGCCGTTTTGCTCTACAAACAGTTTTAAATTTGCTTTTTGTATAGTTAAAGTGCCTTTTTGTATAGTAAAGTTATAGTTCGGATCATCGTCCACCGTGGCGTCTATTTCGTGTTCGCCGACGGCGATCGCATTGCAGACGAAGTTTACGTTTATGTTGTCGTCGCCCACTAGTTCCGCCGTATATGCAAACTGCGGTTGCGTGCCATACTCGACGGTCAAACTATTGATGACCACCGTGACATTCTTCTTGCCGACGACAATGGCATATTCTTCTGCAAACGAAGCCGAGTAGTTGTCGTCGCTGCATTCAAGCGAGAGGGGATAGCTGTTTACGCCGTCGAATTGCTCGTAACCGTGCGAAATGGCCAGCGCTTCGCGCGCCGCTTCGTCGTCCAATGTAAACTCGATTTTCGGCGCGGCGTCCCCGTATGTTATCGCAAGATCGGACGTTATCGTAACTTTTACGGTCTTGGCAACGACCGTGATATTTGCGTCCGTAACGGCGATGTCGTAATTGTCGCTTTGCTCATAGCTTACGGATATCGGATATATGCCTACATTGTTGCCGACAGTGTATTCCGTGCTCAATGATATATTCAAAGCTGCTTTATCTTCGGGCAGAATGTTGTTTTCGGAGTATTCGAGATCGGGGCGCGCGTCGCCGAAAGCGATCGTTTTTGGCGTGACGGTTATGCTTGCCTTTCGTGCGGTGATATTGACGCTGTAATCGCCTGCGGTTTCCGTCATGCCCTCTGCCGAAATTACAAAGTGAACGAGATATGATCCGGCATCTTTAAACATAGGCGCATCCGTCGACGTTTGCGTGTTATATGAATATTGTACCGTATATTCGCCTTCGAATTGTACGTCCAGCGTCCTGCCATGCCGCTCGCCGTCATACTCGAAATCGGCGGTTTCGGAAATCGTATAGCTTATGGGCTTTGGCGTGATCTGTATGCTCAGATCGTATTCGAGTTCATACATTTTTGTGACGTCGTCACCATTGCCGTTGCGTACGGTAAAGGCATTGATCCATCTGAAGTCGCCAATGTCGCTACCATGCGCCGTATAAATTTTTTCATCGGAACCGCTTGTAGCCAACTTGCCTTCCGCAATGTCGTTTTCGAAAATGCCGTGCATCTGAAGTTGATTTATTTCCTCTTGCCATGCCGTGCCGTTTTGCGCGTATGTGGCGCTTATCGAAAGTTTCAATGTGCGCGCTAATATGTTCAGAGTCCCCGCGGTCGTCGAAATATTGTAGTTTGGATCGTCAAACGACACGTTCACTTCGATCGGTTCATAAACGCCCGGACGGTAGCCGTGACGATATGTGGGCAAGGGGCTTTCCGCATTGTAGAAAGAGCCGTCCGTAATTTCGTATTCGAACTGCGGCGCCTCTTCTCCGTATCGGACGCTTGCGTCCTTGACCTTTACAGAAAGCTCTCGCGGTACAACCGTCAGGTCGCCGTCCAGTATGAAAATTTCATAATTATCGTTTTGCTCGTAATCGGCAGAGAGCGAACACGTGGAGCCCGCGCTCATACCGGGTTCATAATCGGATCTCATCGCCAATGCGATGTTGTCTTGCCCGTACAGCGAGCCCGTCGAGATCTTGTACGTGTGCGAGGCAAGGTCAAATGCGTCGCCGTATTTAACGTTTGCGTCGTCTATGGCGAAAGTCACCTGCCTTGCGAGCACGGTCAATGTGCCGGGCGTGCTTTCAATTGTATAGTTGTCACTTTGCGCGGTGGCAAAGATATGGAATGATTCGTTTACGTTTCCGCCCATCGTATAATCCGTAGAAAGCGTGATATTTACGCTTGCGCCGTGGGAGGGCACATTATGTGCCGTGCCGCTCAATCCGTCAAGCGACAGCTCTTCGCCGTACGTAACGGACGCGTCGGGAGCCGAAACGGTTATGGCAGCTTTATTTACGGTCAGAGTAGAGGGCTCGGCCGAGATATCAAAGTTGGCGCCCGCGTCCGCGGTCACGGATATTACATAATCCTTGGCGTCGTTGCCTATGACATAATCGGTCATGAGATTTACTGTCAGAACGTTGCCGAACAGCTTACCTTCGGTTTCGTATGCTGATTGATCCAATTCGAAGTCGTTGCCGTAAACGGCCGTTTGAGGAAGCGCGCGCACCGTGATTTTTGCCTTGTTGATTATAAGCGTACAAGTCGTTTCATAAGGCAAATAGTTTTCGGAGGTTATACGCACGGTAAACATATAGGTGTCCGCATTTGTATATGTCGGCGCTTCGTTTTGTTCCGTTTCACCATCCGAGACGTACACAATATTCAAATCGTCTCTGTCAAGACCTATCTCGAAGGCGTGAGGCAGACCGTCATAGTCTGCAACGGTTGTTGTGTTGATATCTACAATAAGCCGGGCTTTATTTATATCAATTGACAGGTTAAACTTCACATTATAGTTTTCTGTCACGGTCTGTCCTTCTCCGTCGGTTATGGAATAGGAGCTTGGAACGATATCTTTATATTCGGCGGCATTGGCGGAATTCGTCGTGAAGGAGAGCGTCATGACGTGCCCTTCGAGCAGACCGTCAAAGATTATGCCGCTTTGGTTGAAGGAATATGCCTCGCCGTCGTAGGTTTTGTCGTCCGAATACGTATAAGAAACTGTTTTTGCTTTTACTTCTATGTCTACGGAAACAGCGGCAAGCTCATAGTTTTCGGCAGTGATGCCGCTTACGCTCGCTGTGTAGTTGCCAACGCTGTCGCCGGCGCTGTAGTCGGATACGATTTGCTGTTGACCATTTAGCAGTGATTCATTGTCGCCGTCCAAAAATCCGACATAATCGAGCGTTATGTTTTCGGGAAGAGCGTCACCATAAGTCAACGTAATTTTCTGCGCGCTTGCGGTAAGTTGTCTTTTGCTTATGCGCACTTCGATGATGTTGCTTGCAGTTACGCTGTCGTAGCCGGGGGCAGAGGCGGTGATCTCTGCGGTAAGAGAGCGCACGCCGGCATTCGGGCGCGCAATATTTAAATCGGCGGAAGATGACAACGTAGCGCTGCTTTCCGTCCATTTATAAGAATATGAGACGGATTCCGCTTCGAGCGATTCGATTTGCAGAATCAGGTCATTGCCATACGCAAGTTGCAAGTTGCCGACGACATTGATCGACGGCATGGCCAGTTGCCACTTCGCAAAATAGGTTGAGTCCTTAATAAATGCGTCGCCTTCGTCGAATACGTCGCCGTCTGCATCCACCCAATCGACAAATTCGAAACCATCCTTTTGTACAAGAGGAGGAGTGGGGATTTTTTCACCGTGTTTGCCTTCGTAAGTATAAGTTTGTCCGTCGCCCCACGAAAATACGACCGTATGGCTTTCCGCAGTCAAAACGGCGTGCACTTCGAGATTGGACGTGACATTGATAAAGGACTTGTCCCACCTTTCAAATCCGAAGCCGTCGGGCAGAGCCGCAGCGATCTGCGCATCGTCCGGCGCCGTGGCGTCATCGAGATAGGGCACCTCTTGCGAATCTATAAGAGTGTCGCCGATATAGAAGTTTACGGTATATTTATTTTTCTGCCATTGCGCATAGAGGATGATGCCGTTATGCAGCTCGTCGGGTATTACTTCCTTTGCACCCTCTTTGTCAAGCGCCCAACCCGTAAATGTATACCCTGTCCTTTGAGGGGTGGGTATGGCGGCCAAACCGTCTTGCACCGAAAACTCATAATCGAGGGTTTCGCTTACGCCGTCGTTAAAATCCAGAACAATGGAAAATTCTCGGTTCTGTAAGCCGTTGTCGCATGCGGCAAACAGCACTGTCGCCAAAAGCATAACTACGGTCAATGTGAGTAGACAAACGATGAATTTTTTACGTTTCATGCAAGTTCTCTCCTCTTTTATTCGAAAAAGTTGTCAATATATTCGTTTTGCGTGCCGGGGCCGAATTTGCTTGCGCTGCCGTACATGGCAAAGCGGAAGTCGTTTATGCCGGCGGCGTGCGGCAACAGATTGCCTTGGTTTTGCAATGTCGTATCTTCGGCATGCGTGAGTACGCTCAAATTGACGCAATACGTGTTTAGCGGTTCAAAATCGAATTTCGAGCAGTCCAAGACGCCGTAATTTTTGCCGCCACCGTAAAAAGCGATGCCGCCGTGTGCATATTGCGTGCCGCCGTTGTCGGACAGAATGTCGGCGTAGTCCTCGTTTTTGGCGACCTCGCGCAACATTGCGCCTATATTGAGAGCGAACATTTTGCCAAGTTCTTGCAGGCCCTCGGATTGTCCGACTTCTATCAAAGTGTCGCTGTTTACGCTATCGATATCTTTCCAGTCCGCCATGATTACTTTGCCGACCAAGTGCAGCGCGGAGGGATAACTCGTCGCCGCCAAATCCTTCCAGCCGACGAGCAAGCTGGCAGCCAGCGCAGAGAAAGTAGGGTCGGAAGAGTTCGCGGCGTCCGCAAGCAATTCGCCCGAAAAGTGGCTCTCAACGCCTATACAGAACAGTCCGCTGTTTTGAAGCAAGCTGTCTTTGAGCGTTATATCGGTGAGTACGAGGTTGTCCATAAAATATCGGTCGTTGATATACTCGTCGCACGCATCGTCATTGTGGCCCGAGTACGGCGTCCCGCCGGCATGGCAAAGATCGGGCGCGTTGTCGTCGTCTCCGCCCACGCTGCCGCGGATGAATCTGTTTGTGCCGATCTTAAGCAAAAATTCTCTTGAGTTTTGCAGATGGCATCGATCTAAAGTCACGCTTATTTTTTCTGCCGCTGTGTCGACAGGGGAGTCTGCGTTCACATCGTATCTGCCGAAGGCGCGCACCACGGTACGGCCGTTTCTTATGCGGCAATTTTTGATTTCGGCGTTCGCCATGATTTCAAGTGTCGTGCCGATATTGTCCAACGCGTCCAAATAAAGGTTGTCTCCGCCGATAAGCGTCGCGTCATCGCATCCCATAAGCACTATGTTGTCCAGAGTTACGTTGTCGTTGCGTATCAAAAATACTATATTATCCTGTCCTTTCACGGACAAAATATCTTCTGCTCCCAATGCCGCGGCGACGAAGTTCAGCGGACCTCTGAAAAGCGCATAATCGTACAGTTGCCCATAGCTGTCGATGTGGTTTGTGATATATTCGCCGCTGACGGAGTGCCCGTTGCCGTAGACATTGTTTGAAAACTCCAAAGCATATCTGATTTGGGGGTGTTCTTCGCCCCTGTTTTTATAGTAAGTCCAATCGGCGGTAGTATACAGCTCCGAAGTATATGCGGAGAGCTTTTGTCGCATCGTTGCGTCGTCGTATTTTGCTCTTTTCAGCCCGGAATCAAGCAAGTAGTCGGAGTTGTCCGCTGTGCGTTCGTACAGGCTTTCTCCAAGCCTCACATCCTGTTCCAACACAATCTGTCTTCCTTCCTGTGTGGCTTTACGCAATTGTAAATATGCGGTAAATTCGTCAATAGGGGAGTTTGCGGACCCTATTCTGACTCCGTCGACGACAGTACAGGTCAATGTCGCCGGGTTGACGCCGTAGCGTTCGCCGTATTTCCAAGAGGCCGTCAGTGTTATGTGACCCGTATGGAAGATATCGATGTTCACTCTCGCGCCTTCGGTGCGGACAGCGGCATATGTGCCGTCGGATAGGCTGAATTCGATATCTTCCAAATCCGACGAATTGCCGCCTGCCTTGTTTTTGGCGATAAAGTTCGCTTTATATGGCGAGGACGTAAAGTTGAGCTCGTCGTCATAGCGGTTCGAAGCGATCGCAAGTTCTCCCAGTCCATAGTTTTGCGCTGCTTCGCCGAATACGAGAGATGTATAAGTTTTTATAACTCTAATGGGCATTTCTTCCGTTCCCGAGCTGCCGTTATATTGCCAATAGACCCTCAGACGCGCCTCGCCGACGCCAACGGCTTTAATGTCCGCATACTTATCGGCGGAGGAAATAATCTGTGCACAATCGCCGTCTAAAGACCACTCAAACGTCATACCGTCGGGAAGTGACGGGGCGGACGGGGCTGCGGATATTGCAAAACGCAAGGACTCATCTTCGCGCAAGATCAACTCCTCGCTGCCGAAGGGGTTTGACGCGGAATGTATAAACACGGAATAGTCCGCGAAGTCCAGGATCAGCGGATGCGAAACGCCTCCGACAATAAGGGAGAAGCGAACGTCCTCGGTGACGGAGGTAAACGGAGAGGTCAAATTTAAGTCGAGTACAAACGCGCCCTCTCTGCCGCTTATCGGTGTAAACTTATAGCCCATGACGTATGCGTGTTTGCCTATCTCCAACTCCTCGACCGCTATATGCGGATCCGTCTCGACATACATCTTTAGCGACGCGCTGTTCAACGGCGCCGAAAAGTGAGGAGACGACGAAATATCCAGCCCGTTGACGGTGACGTCGCCGCTTTTTGCGACGTTCAACTCGATCGTCTTGCTTTCCGCTTTGCCCACCGCCATTGTGACGGTCGTCTTTCCGCTAAGGCGAGCGTCGAAGCGTCCGCTGACGGAGTCTATGCCAAGTGCAACGTCATCTTCGGAAGCAAAGTTTATCGACGACGGCGCGATGTCGGGGTAAGACTTTGCGCCGAGTGTATAGCTGCCGCTCGGTATGTTCGCGGCGTAGTTGCCGTCGTTGTTTTTAATCAATTCGTAACTCTTGCCGTTGACGTCGGACAACGTCGGTTCAAATGAGATCACATCGCTTGAGGTCACGACGATCATTATACCGGCCTTAAAATTTCCGTCGACGCTGGTATAAGTCACTTTCGCGTTGCCGATGCCGTGAGGCACAAACATTCCGTTTTCGTCGCAGGTGACGATGTCCGTTTGTTCGCCGTCCTCGGAAGCGATCTGCCTGGAAAATTTACGATTCGTAGCTATTTTGGGCAATACTTCAACGCCCAGGTCTCTTTCAAAAAGAGCGTTTGAGGCGGAATAGTTTGCTAAATCCATATAAAAGGTATAATTGCCGTCGTCACCGGCATTGTTTATCTTTATCCCCGTGGCGGCGACGTTTGTCGCAAGACGAGTAAATCCCGTGACGGCAAAAAGAGCTATCGCGAGAAGCAGGGGAAGGACTATTATTAGAGCAGTCACAAGTTTTTTCATTTTCAGCCCTCCGCGTCCAGATTCGCGTACGCCTTCTTAAGGCCCGCAAAAAAGAAAGCAACCGCCGCCGCAAGCAGCGCGAGCGGTATGCATAAGGCTATGGCGTAACTTATTCCGATACTGTTTGACGTGAGAGTGCCGCCTATAAGCCCTTTTATCGTGCCGTACATGAGCAATATCCCTATTGCGAAGCATACTGTCATGCCGACAAGTATTATGACCGATACGGTGGTGTTGGCCTCTTTGATCTCTCCGTCCTCGGTCTTTGAAAAATGCGGACGGTTGAGGTCGAGTCTTGTCGAAAACGCAATTTGCGCTATGGCAAGCAATGTCGCCGAAAGAAAGGTCACAAAAGCTTCCAACGGGCTTTCCAGTCCCGATGCCGAATATGCGACGCAACAGGCTATTATGCTTGTTTCGGCAACGATTCCTCCGAGAATCATTTTTGCCGAGAGTATTTGCGTGGGCGAATAGGGAAGCGTCTTTTGCGTCATCGACATATATCCGTCGCGGCTTATCGCCGTAGAGCAAAACGTATTGGTCAAAGCGCCGTAAAGCAGGACGATGAAAGTGCAAATTTCAAATCCCACGCGAACATTCGTTCCCAATATGTTTGCGAGCGTAGCGATGCTCAATCTTGCGGAATAAAACGCCATCACGGGCATGATTATCGCCGTCGTGAAATACATAAACGAGTAGCTCGGAGTGCGTAAGACGGTGACGAATTCTTTGGTCAGCAAGCTGACGATGCGCGATTTTCGGCGGAGTTTTATCTGTTTTTTTGCGATATGCAGCACGTACGGCGCAAAGCCCGATTGCGTCACGCGATTGAAGATCGTCGCGATTATTGCTATTCCTATTGCGGAGGAGCCCGTCAAAATTCCTATCAATATGCCTATGCTTTTGCCGAGTTCGCGCTTCAACATTATGTTTGCAAATAGATTGGACGGATAGCTGTATTTAGCGAAGGTCTGCAACTTCACCATTGTGCGCTCGTTAAACAGCGAAATCAATTTGCCCGTATCTATAAGCCCTTCTGCAAGTTGGAAAATATAGGCATACAATATGCAAAATCCCACCGCAAGCGCGGTCACCGTGAAAAATGACAGGATATAGTGAGACATTATAAAGCGTTTAAGATAATAGAACGGCAAGACAATCGCCGACGCCAGACTCAGCGGAATAATAGGCAGCAATATTGCGACGATCGGCGTCATCAGTACGTTGTATGCGTCGACGAGATCCGTTGTGACGAAAAAGGTTAAATTTACGGGTAGGACAAAAAGCGCCGAAAGCAAAACCTGGCGCAGATACAGCCACGTGAGTTTGGAAAGAAAAATTTCCAATGCGGAAAAGGGCATCGGAATGAGTACGTTTATATCGCTGTTTTCAAACAAAGTATAACACAGTCTGTTTATTCCGCTTATAAAGCAAATAACAAACAGCGCGAAATAGGCTATTGACATAAGTTCGTACTGCCGGGAAGGAATATCCTCGACGCGATTGATTTTGATTGCGGTGTATGTTTGAGTAAATTTAGAGAAAATAAAGATGAATACGGCTATTATCACTGCGATAAGAAATGCTGCGAGCGCGGCATTTACAAGCCCGTCGAGCCTTTTCTTTTTGGAAGCGGTCGGAAGGGCGTCCAACATTTGTTTTTTCAGAAGCAACAAATAGTGTCTCATTGTTGCCCTCCGTCCTCTTGTGCGCCTGTCCTCGAGAGGAAATATTGTTCCAAATCGACGTCGCTATGCTCCTCTGAAAAATTTTCGAAGCTGAAATCGTCGATCTTCACGCCCTTATTCAAAATTACGGCTCGATGACACAGCTTCTGCACCGAATTTATGTTGTGCGACGAAAATAGAATGCAATTGCCTCTCTTGGCGTATTCTGCCATAAATTCGCTCACCCTCGCGCTTGTCATGGGGTCGAGACCTATCATAGGCTCGTCTAGTATCCACAGTTTGGGGCTGTGTATCAGGCTGCCCATCATACATATCTTTTGACGCATGCCGTGCGAATAGTTGCTTATGGGTTCAAGCAATCTGTCGCCCAAAGCAAATATGTTTTCAAGCTCTTCCAACCTCGTTTGTCTGTCGGCGTTTGCGACGCCGTACGCGTCCGCCATAAAGTTGAGATATTGCACGCCCGTCATTTTTACAAACACATCGTGCTTGTCCGACACGAAGCCGAAGTTGTACTTCGCCTTTACGGGGCTGGACTTTATGTTGTATCCGTTTATGACGATCTCGCCTTCCGAAAAGGGCAACATGCCCGTCATGCACTTAAGCGTAGTGGACTTGCCGGCGCCGTTGTGCCCGAGTAGCCCAACTATTTCGCCCGAATAACATGTAAGCGAAAAATTTTTGACTGCGGGCTCTTCGGCGCGCGGATACTGCTTTGTAAGATTGACTATGTTTATGATCGCTTGTGCGTTTGCGTCTTGCAATGTATTTCTCCTCGGCGGCGATTTGTATACGACGCTCTATTTATATTTTGTCTATAGCTCAACATAATATGCTATTATATTGTACTTGTCGTATCTTAATATTGAAGTAGGATTTGCCTTAATTTTTCTTTAGATTCCGGTGTTTTCGGCATT
>CANREO010000022.1 GCA_947629635.1 uncultured Clostridia bacterium | reverse complement strand
GCTTCTCGTTGGTTTTGGCGTCCCAAAAACGGCAGGTATCGGGAGAGATCTCGTCAGCCAGTACTATGTTGCCGTCCGCAGTCTTGCCGAACTCGAGTTTGAAATCTATGAGTTTCACTCCCAGTTTCAAAAAATACTCCTTTAGCGTCTCGTTCACCTTAAACGCATAACGCTTGATAAGATCGATCTCATCCTTGGTGGCAAGTTTTAAAGCTAGAGCGTGATAGCTGTTGATGAGCGGATCGCCCAGTTCGTCGTTTTTATAGGAAAATTCTATCGTAGGCTCGTCGAATACTATGCCCTCTTCTACTCCGTATCTCTTTGCAAACGAGCCTGCAGATACGTTGCGAACGATAACTTCGAGCGGAACTATTTGCACTCTTTTGACAAGCGTATCGCGATCGCTTAACTCTTTGACAAAATGGGTGGGCACACCGCTTTTTTCAAGCAACTGCATCATCATATTCGTCATACGATTGTTTACTACGCCCTTACCTACGATGGTGCCTTTTTTCAATCCGTTGAAAGCCGTCGCATCATCCTTATAAGACACTATAAAAAGGTTTGGATCGTCCGTCGCATAAACTTTTTTTGCTTTGCCCTCGTAGCGTTGCTCTTTCTTTTCCATATTTTATCTCCTTATTTTTATTGTTATCGCGCTTACGCGTTGTATTTTTGACTTATCTTTTGGTCCTTCTCAAGCACCTCTTTCGCCGCCTCATGTCTGAGAGCGATCAGCTTGCAACGAAGTCCTTCGTCGCTTACCGCAAGGATCTGCGCAGCAAGATACGCCGCGTTTTTCGCGCCGTCTATGGCGACTGTCGCAACAGGGATCCCGGTTGGCATCATTACAGTCGAAAGCAAAGCGTCCATGCCGTCGAGAGCAGCGGCTTTTATTGGGATGCCTATAACGGGCAAGACGGTATTTGCAGCAATTGCGCCGGCAAGATGCGCCGCCATGCCGGCAGCGGCTATAATAACTCCAAATCCATTTTGTGCCGCATTTTCGGCGAATGCCTTGGCCTCAAGCGGCGTGCGATGTGCGGAGTAGACGTGAACCTCGAATGGTATTTCCAACGCCTTGAACACCTCAAACGCCTTTTCTACCTTTGACAAGTCGGAATCGCTGCCCATGATTATCGCAACCTTTTTCATATACCCTCCAAAAAAAGAGGGCAGTTTTTTTGCATAAAAAACTGCCTTCGGTCAAATAGTCATATTCAATTTTTCCTCACACGCCGAGCGAGTACTTTTTGAAGACTTTATCATAGGTTTAATATAATATATTAAAAGTCAAAAGTCAAACGTACGCAGGGGGTATTTTGCAGATTTCGATTTTTTTCATTTTAAATAAACTTCGCAAAAATGCATATCCTTTCCCCGTTGCGCATCACCGCACATTCGACCTATATTAAACGACAGATGAGCTATTGTCATCTTAAACCAAAACAATAAGTATAACGCGTATTTGTCAAATTGACTTATAATTGTATTGTTTTCCTGTAAAACAATAGTAAATTCACAAACAGGAGTTTAAAAATTTATTTTTGATATTTAATCCTCCGTTTATGCAATAAAAACAGCCCGAATCATCGGGCTGTTTGAATAGTTGTCTCACTTAGAGCCGACCAAAACATGGCCTTATTTCAGTTGAAATACCTCTTGAGCAAGCCTTCGAAAGCTTTGCCGTGACGTGCCTCGTCGCGAGCCATCTCATGCACTGTGTCATGAATTGCGTCGAGACCTTCTTCCTTAGCGCGCTTTGCAAGTTCGAATTTGCCTTTTGTCGCGCCGTTTTCCGCCGCCACACGCATTTCGAGATTCGTCTTTGTGCAAGGCGTCACAAGTTCGCCAAGCATCTCCGCAAATTTTGCTGCGTGCTCCGCCTCTTCATAGGCCGCCTTTTCCCAATACATACCGATTTCAGGATAACCCTCGCGATGCGCGGCTCTTGCCATTGCAAGATACATACCGACCTCGGAGCACTCTCCGTTGAAGTTCATCACAAGGCCTTCATAGATATCTTCGGGGATGCTGCCTTTCTTGCCAACGCCGATGACATGCTCTGCCGCCCAACTCTTTTCGCCGGCTTCCTCTTTTTTGAGAATCCCTCCGCACTGAGGGCACTTTGCCGGGGGATTTTCCCCTTCATAAACATAACCGCATATCGGACAGATGTACTTTGCCATAATAAAACTCTCCTTTATTGTTGATTTATTCGTTCGCTTTCGCGATGCGTCGTGATTTGCAGGCCTCACACTCTCCGTAAAACGTAAGCCTGGCGCTTTCTATATTGTGAGGGCTGTGGCAACAAGCCGAGTTCAAAATGCCTACGATATCCGCGTCTATATCCGTGACCTCGCCGCACTCCCTACACACAAAGTGAGCATGATCGAACGCCGTCTTGTCATATCTAGAAGAGGCGCCGTCTACGCCGACCTCGAGCACCTCGCCCATTGCGACAAGTTGCCTCAATATGCGATATACGGTGCCTAATGAGATGTTTGGCATCTGTAGTCGTGCACGCTCGTATACTGTCTGTGCAGTCGGATGGTCGCACGACATTATGACCGTGCGCTTGACCAATTCCTTTTGTGCTGTGCGTCTGACCATGCCTGCTCCTTATTGATAATGATTATCAATATTGATTATATATGCAAGATGGATATATGTCAAGAGTTTAATCGTTCCCCTGCAAAATTTTATAAATTTCTCTCATAAGGCTTCCGTCAAGGTTGCACCCCATATGCCAGCAGAATACGCCGCCATAGCCGCGCTCCACTGCATAGCGCGCCTTTTTGAATAGTTGCTCGTCGCTGTCAAGCGAAAGCCTGTGTCCGTCTATCATAGCATAACTGTAATCATTGCGCGATACTATTTTCAGCTTCCCTTCCTTTTCAAGCGCCTTATAGACGTCATAGTCATAATAGACCACTTCTCCGTTTTCGTCGTTATATCTGCCGTAAAACGGGAGTCCGAGATTGAGTTGGCGCTTGTGATATCCCACAAGATAGGCGTTGAACATTGCGCTTCCGACAGCAGAAAACGCGGCATGATTTTTTTCTCCGAGATCGTAACACATGATATTTGCAAAATCGAGTACTTTTGCAAGCCTCATGTTTTTCAAATGATGTAGCAGCACGACGCTGCCGCTTACTGCCGCAGACAATATCTTTTTGTCTTCGAATTGTTTGCGCATCGTCTCCATAAGTGCGGCATGATCGTCGCCGCAATGGTTACAGTATGTGATGTTGCCATATTTGAAGCCCGGATATTCCCAATCAACGTCGAAACCGTCAAAGCCGAATTCCTCATCGATCTTCGCCAACTCTTTTACAAAAGCGTCCCTTCGCTCCTGCGTGCGTGTAGCTTCGCAAAAGCCTTCTCTGTTGCCGCCGCCGCTGGCTATGGACAACATAAATTTAACATTGGGATAATTGCTGCGAAGATGTGCCGAAAGACGAGATAGATTTTCCCTATCGGCTTCGCTTACATGGGGCAACAACGTATCCTTGTCTACATAAATAAAAGCGTAGATTATGTGCGTTGACGTAGAAAAATCAAGCTCATTCAAATCGGTCGCGTCCGCAATCGTATTTGCCATAACATACTGTATGGAGCGCATACCTTCGTCAAGCGGCGGTTCTTTTGCCAAATACAACCCCAAAAATACCGAAGATATGACAATAAACGCCGCAAACAACGAAATCATCGCGATAGCAAACGCTTTCTTGTTGAATTTTGCTTTGGACTTACTCATGAATTTACCTCACTGCCATTGAGAATTTCATTCGCCTCGCGCATAAGCGAGCCGTCTAAGTTGTAGTTGACATACCAACAAAATACACCGCCATAGCCACGCTCTTTGACATGACGCACCTTTCGCATAAGATTATCGTGAGTGTCGAAAGACAGTCTGTGCCCGTCAAGTAGGGCATAGGTCTTGTTTTTTGACGAGACGGGCTTGATAGTTCCATTTTCGGTCATCTCGACAAGTTGATCGTAGCTGAAGTAATCATAGCCTTGGTCGGGACATCTCGAATAAAACGGCAATCCGAAATTGAGTTGCGACTTTTTATATCCTCCCAAAAATGCATTGTACATAGACGCCGTCGTTTCCGTAAAAGTGCATTGATCGCGCAACCCCATATCATATGTCATAACATTGACAAAATCGAGAACTTTTGCCATCTTTGCGTTGAGCACATCGTTCATAAAAGTGATACTGCCGCAAAGCGCTATTGACAACTCGATGTCTTTGCCGAATGCGGTTCGAAAATCCGTCATGAGCGCAAGATAGTTCTTCGGGTCTTTCATGCTGTATTCATTGCCGCCGGTGGCTCGCATGGGATATTCCCAATCAACATCTATACCTTTAAGATCGTATTTGTCTATAAGTTTGCGCATATATTCGACTACTATCGAGCGCGACTCCTCGGTACGAGTAAATTTGCTTATTCCTCCCCCACCCAGACTGACCATCAACTTTGTGGAAAGGTTGTGATCCTTTATATATTGCGCCGTTGCGGCCAGCGCATTTTCGCTTCTCTCATCAATTTTAGGCTCAGTTTCGTTGGCGCTCAAATCGACGAATCCATAAATGATGTGGGTATAATTTTCCATGTGGATCTCGTCAAAATGGCCTACTATATCGTGCATTGCATAACCCACGATGCGATAACTTTCCACAGGCTCATACTCAAAATACAATCCCGTAAAGACGCCGGTCAATATAACTAAAATTATAAGCAATACCGCCATGCTTATCGCAAACGCTTTCTTGTTGAAACCTTTTCCTTGTGCTTTTTTCATAATTTTCCTACTCTATATCTTCAAACTTATAATAAATTATATCATCATGCACGGTTACCTTCAACAAAAAAACGCGATCCGCACCAACGAACCGCGTATTTTTGAATTTACGATTACTTGAGTTCCGCAACAGCGCCGACCTCTTTGAATTTTGCCACGAGAGCTTCCGCGGCGTCCTTGGGGAGAGCCTCCTTGACTGTCTTGGGAGCGCCGTCGACGATGCCCTTTGCTTCGACAAGGCCAACGCCCGTCGCATCCTTGACGACCTTGATGACTTGAACCTTGTTAGGTCCGATTTCCTTGAGGATGACGTCAAATTCCGTCTTTTCTTCCTCTACGGGAGCTGCTGCCGCTGCTACGCCTGCCGCTGCGACAGGTGCCGCTGCGCTTACGCCGAACTCTGCCTCGAGCTGTTTGACAAAGTCATTGAGCTCAAGCACTGTCATTGCTTTGATTTCTTCCATAAGTTTATTCAAATCTGCCATTTTTTTATTCTCCAATTATTTTATTTTTAATATTTGACTTACGCGCTTCGCCTTAAGCCTGCTCCGCCTTTGCTTCTGCGATCTTGTTCAAGCATATCGCAAGTTTGGAAATCGGTGCTTGCATACTTCCAAGCATCTTTGCCAGCAAAATATCCTTTGAGGGAATATCCGCAATTTGTATCAAGCCTTTTTCATCCATGAATTCGCCTTCGACCATGCCGCATTTTGTCTGCATCTTGTTGAAAGCTTTGATGTTTTTGACAATAAACTTGGCAGGTGCTACCGCGTCCGTGGAAGAAAAAGCAACAGCTGTCGGTCCGTTTAGCGCGTCATCGAACTGCGTATATCCAAGCTCGTTGAACGCAATTTTCACAAGCCTGTTTTTCAGCACGGCGTAATCGATGCCGTTTTCTCTGAGCTCTTTACGAAAGGCAGTGTCTTGAGCAACGGTCAAGCCCATGTAGTTCAGTATCACCAGCGACTTGGCTGATTGAATCTTTTGCTTTATTTCTTCAACCTGCTGCTTTTTGGCCTCTAGAACTTCCTTGTTCATTTTTACCTCCTGTTTTGATGTGCGATGGTTCCGCAAATAAAATAGCGTCATTCCGAAGACGGATGACGCATACTATACGACGCTATATCATCCTCGGCAAGCTTTCATTACGGCAAAAGCCACTTGCTGTCTTAGGAACGGTTTGATTATATACAACTAAAGTTTGCAAGTCAAGCGAATGAGATAATTTTCTCATCCGCTTGACAGGTGTTTTATTGCATCTTGAAGAGCACTTTGACGCTCGGGCCCATTGTCGTTGCGATATAGATCGAACGGAAATAAATGCCCTTTGCCGCCGCCGGCTTTGCCTTAAGCAAGGCGTCCATGAGCGTGTTGAAGTTTTCCACAAGTTTTTCGGCGCCGAAAGAGACCTTGCCGAACGGAACGTGGCAGATGGCCTGCTTGTCGACTCTATACTCGACTTTACCTGCTTTGATATCGTGGATAGCTCTTGCAATGTCCATCGTGACCGTGCCGGACTTGGGGTTGGGCATCAAGCCCTTGGGGCCGAGCAACTTACCCAAACGACCGACTACGCCCATCATATCGGGAGTAGTGACGATGACGTCGTAGTCAAACCAGCTTTCCGATTGAATCTTTTGAACCATTTCCTCTGCTCCGACAAAATCAGCGCCGGCATTTTTTGCTTCGTCTGCTTTTTCGCCCTTGCAAATAGCAAGCACGCGCACCGTTTTACCTGTGCCGTTGGGCAAAACCACAACGCCTCTGACCTGTTGGTCGGCGTGACGTGGATCTATACCGAGCTTGACGTGAAGCTCAAGTGTTTCATCGAACTTGGACTTTGCCATCTGAAGCGCGAGAGCAATCGCCTCGGGGCCCTCATATTGCTTTGTCTTGTCGATGAGCTTTTTCGAATCTATATAATTTTTTCCGCGTTTCATATATGACCTCCGTTATTCCTCTACGGTTATGCCCATGCTGCGAGCCGTACCTGCGATCATGCTCATAGCGGTGTCGATATTTGCCGCGTTGAGGTCGGGCATTTTTTGTTCCGCAATCTTTCTCAATTGCTCCTTTGTAAGCTTGCCGACTTTATTCTTGTTGGGAGCCGCGGAGCCGCTTTCCAATCCGCACGCCTTCTTTATGAGGACGGGCGCCGGAGGCGTCTTGAGAATGAATGTGAAAGAGTGATCCTGGTAGATCGTGATGACGACGGGGATTATAAGACCTGCGTCCTTTGAGGTCTTTTCATTGAATTCCTTAGTAAAACCTGCGATGTTTATGCCGTGAGGGCCAAGCGTCGAACCTACGGGCGGTCCCGGAGTTGCCTTGCCGGCCGGCAATTGCAATTTTACAACTGCTGTAATTTTTTTAGCCATATTTCCTCCTGACTAAATGTGGTATTGCGACGGCCTGAAAGTATTTGCCGCCTCCCACTTGCGCAGCGCGACTGCGCTTATACGCTTTAGAGTTTTTCTACTTGTGCAAAGTCAAGCTCGACAGGTGTCTGTCGCCCGAACATTGCTACGATAACCTTGACCTTTTGATGTTCTGTATTTATAGAATCCACAACGCCGATAAACGTGTCAAGCGGCCCGTTGATGATCTTTACATTGTCTCCGACGGCTATGTCGAAGTTTTCAATGGTGATCTCCTCAAGTCCTATCCTTCTTATCTCCTCGTCGGTGAGGGCAATCGGACGACCGCCTGATCCGACAAAGCTGGTAACGCCGCGCGTCCTTGTCACCATAAACCAAATATGATTAGTATAAATCATCTTTATAAACGCGTAACTGGGAAATTTTTTGCGCTGCACGACCTTCTTCTTGCCGTTGCGTTCGACAATATCATCCTCGACGGGCACCTTTATATCAAAGATGTAATCGTGAAGATTGTTGTTGTCCACCATGTTGCGCAAGTCCTGCTCTACGGCGTTTTCATATCCGGAGTATGTATGTATGACATACCACTTGGCTTGTTGTTCTTGATTTTCCATAAATTCCTCTCAAATGAATAAGGTTGTCCAGGAGCCGTTTGTCACCAGCCCTAGTAAGCCTGACAGTACGTAGTCGATGCCGAAAAGTATTACGAAGAAAATCACTACGACGATCAAAACGACCACCGTATTGTTTCCAACCTCTTTACCCTTTGGCCAACTGACCTTCTTAAGCTCTGAAAAAATACCTTTCAGTCCCTTCCACATTCTTTTGAAGATATTGGGCTTATCGGATTTTTTCTTGGCTGCGGTTTTCTTGGCTTTTTTGGACGAAGTTACGGGTTCATCGGCGGTGATGGCAGACCTATTGTTTGCCTCCGCGTTTGTCTCCATGGTCGAGGTATCGGTGTTTGGCTTTTTCTTTGCCATATTGAATGCCTCCTAATAAAACCTTACTTTGTCTCTCTATGCAAGGTATGCTTTTTGCAGAATCTGCAATACTTTTGAAGCTCCAGTCTGTCAGGATGCTTCTGCTTATTTTTAGTCAGATTGTAATTGCGTTGTTTGCACTCGGTGCACGCAAGCACAACCTTAACTCTTGCTCCCTTTTGAGCCATATTGTAGCCTCCTTTTTGTCCACTTCATCAATACGACACCCTACACGGCAGGCATCTGCCGTGTAGAGTATTGTCTATATTATTGAAAGAACAAACCTTATTCGATAATCTTTGCAACGACGCCGGAGCCAACCGTTCTGCCGCCCTCGCGGATAGCGAAACGCAATCCTTCCTCGATAGCGATCGGGGTGATGAGGGTGATTTCCATATCGATATGGTCGCCGGGCATGACCATTTCTGTGCCGGCGGGCAGTTTGATGGAGCCGGTAACGTCCGTTGTCCTGAAGTAGAACTGAGGACGATATCCGTCAAAGAACGGCGTATGACGTCCACCCTCTTCCTTTGTCAAGACATACACTTGGCTTGTGAAGTGAGTGTGAGGATGAATGGAGCCGGGCTTAGCCAAAACTTGGCCGCGCTCGATATCCTTTCTGTCAATGCCGCGGAGCAGTGCGCCGATGTTGTCGCCGCCCTCTGCATAGTCAAGCAACTTGCGGAACATCTCGATGCCCGTGACCGTTGTCTCTCTCTTATCGGGACGCAGACCGACGATCTCGACCTTGTCGCCCATCTTGAGCATACCACGCTCAACTCTACCGGTAGCAACGGTGCCGCGGCCTGTGATCGTGAAGACGTCTTCAACAGGCATAAGGAAGGGCTTATCCGTATCGCGCTGAGGATCGGGAATGTAGCTGTCAACAGCGTCCAACAATTGTCTGATAGGATCAAGAGCGGGATCATCCCACTTGCCGGCAAGACCCGCATTCATAGCATTGAGTGCAGAACCGCGAATGATGGGGGTGTCGTCTCCGGGGAAGCCATACTCTGTCAACAACTCGCGGACTTCCATCTCGACGAGCTCAAGCAACTCCTCGTCGTCGACCTGGTCGCATTTGTTGAGGAACACCAGGATGTAAGGAACACCAACCTGACGGGCAAGAAGGATGTGCTCACGAGTCTGAGGCATGGGGCCGTCAGACGCGGCAACGACCAGTATTGCGCCGTCCATCTGAGCAGCACCGGTGATCATGTTTTTGACATAGTCAGCGTGGCCGGGGCAGTCAACGTGCGCATAGTGACGCTTATCTGTCTCATACTCAACGTGAGCAGTGTTGATCGTGATGCCTCTTGCTTTCTCTTCCGGCGCCTTATCGATTTCGTCGTACTTCATGACGCGGGCTTTGCCCTGAGAAGCACTGTACATCGTAATAGCAGCGGTAAGAGTGGTCTTGCCGTGGTCAACGTGACCGATGGTACCGATGTTGACATGCGGCTTAGTTCTTTCAAATTTCGCTTTTGCCATATTTCTTTCCTCCAAATTTTTTGGCTTTTTATTATCCAAAATAAGTTCTTATATAAATAATCTATATAATATAAGCGCTTACTTTTTGGCGTCTTTAGTCTTCACATCGCCTATGATCTTTTCCGCCACGCTCTTCGGCACGACGTCATAGTGATCAAACAACATTGTGAAGCTTGCTCTTCCCTGCGTAATGCTACGCAAAGATGTTGCATAACCGAACATTTCGCTGAGAGGCACGTCACAATCAACGACTTGCGCTCCGTTTCTGGGTTCTATGCCCTTCACTTGTCCGCGACGCGAATTGAGATTGCTCATCACGTCCCCGAGATAATCGTCGGGAGTTACGACCTCGACCTTCATTATAGGCTCCAACAGCGTCGCCGCCGCCTTTGCCGCCGCCTCTTTGAATGCCATTGAGCCGGCTATTTTGAACGCCATTTCGGAGCTATCCACCTCATGCATGCTGCCGTCCACAAGTTTTACCTTGAAGTCAACCAGTTCATATCCGGCAAGCACGCCGCTGAGCGCGGCTTCCTTGATCCCCTCCCACGCGGCATTTGCAAACTCTTTGCTCACCACGCCGCCTACGATACAATTTTCCATTTCCAAGCCTTTTTCGGGATTGGGTTCTATTTCGATTACGATGTCTCCGTACTGTCCGTGACCGCCGGACTGACGCACAAATTTGCCTTGCGCCTTTGCAGGACGTGTGATTGTCTCGCGATAACTCACCTGCGGCCTGCCGATATTCGCCTCGACCTTGAACTCTCTGAGCATCCTGTCGACTATGATGTCGAGGTGCAACTCGCCCATGCCCGCGATGATCGTCTGCCCCGTCTCCTTGTCGGTATAGGCCTTAAATGTCGGATCCTCTTCCTGCAACTTGATGATTGCGGTATTCATCCTCTCCTGCGAGGCCTTGGACTTCGGTTCTATCGCGACCTTTATTACAGGGTCGGGAAATACCATGTTTTCGAGCACGATCTGATGATTTTTGTCCGAAAGCGTATCGCCGGTAGTGCTTCTCTTGAGGCCAATGACAGACACAATATCTCCGGCATAAGCCGCGGTTATATCCTCGCGATTGTCAGCATTCATCCTTAGGATACGACCTATGCGCTCGGTCTCGCCCTTCACCGTATTGTACACTGTAGTACCCGTTTCCAACGTGCCCGAGTAAATACGAATGAATGAAAGCTTACCGACAAATTCGTCCGTAAGGATTTTGAATACCAGCGCGCTGAAGGGCTCTCCTTCGCCGGGATGACGGAGTTCGGGTTGATCCGTCTTGGGATTTTTGCCCTCTATACTTGCTACGTCCGTAGGTGCGGGCAAAAAATCCACAACGGCGTCAAGCATGAGTTGTACGCCCGTATTCTTATAGGAGCTTCCGCAGAGGACGGGATTCAATTTCATCTCTATAGTACCTTTGCGGATCGCTTTTTTGAGTTGTTCAAGCGTAATCGAATCGGCGTCGTCCATGATAAGTTTTTCAACCATGTCGTCGTCGAAATCGGACGCCGCTTCAAGCAACTTGGCTCTGTATTCCTTAGCCTTGTCCTCATACGCCGACGGAATATCACGGTATGTGTAGGTGACGCCTTTGTCCTTTTGGTCAAAGTACACCGCCTTCATCGTCAACAAATCGATTACGCCTTCGAAGTCGCCCTCGCTGCCGATCGGCAACGTGATGGGCACTGCGTTTGCATTCAGTCTGTCCTTCATCATCTGGACGGCGGCATAGAAATTTGCGCCGTTTATATCCATTTTGTTGACAAAGGCAATGCGCGGAACGTTGTATTTGCTGGCTTGGTGCC
>CANREO010000021.1 GCA_947629635.1 uncultured Clostridia bacterium | reverse complement strand
CGTGTTCAGCACCCACTTGCCCTCGATCGAAGGAGCTTTGTAAATTTGCAAGTCATTCGTTTCGATGTCGCGATTCATCATCTTCAGCGTATATTCAGTGTTATACTCATTGTACGACAAACGGAAATCCGCCTCGCTGCAACCGAAGGTCGCGGTTTCAAGTCCGCTTACATGGAATAGATAATAACCATAACCTACGTTATAATTATATGCAAGCGCCATCACTTTATCTGCGGCATGAGCGTTGATCGTGATATTCTCGGCAGAAATGACTAGCGTTATTTCGACAGGATCGGAGGCAACCGTAATATGGCCATTGTATGTGCCGATATAGTTTTCGATAGCGGCAGCCGCTCCGTCGCGATAAAGCCCCGTAACAAGACCATTATAATCGTCCGTATTCTCGCCGGCGAAATACCACTCTCCAAAGTATCCGGGATAGATCTGACACGCATTGCCGTTGTAAGTGAAGAAATAATTGTCTCCGGACTTGGATAGCCCTTCCGTTATCACTGTTCCGCCAATAGTGATCTGTTTCTCCTCGATCTTGATCGCCACATTGGCGCCCACTTCATCTATCGCCGCGCCCGTATGGTAATCGCCTATCAACTTGCTGTCAAAGCCTGCAAACGGCTTACTTGCGCCGACATAGGTGTATGTATACTCGTCGCCGTTATTATTGAGGATGATCGTATTCGGCTCATTGCCAAATGAGACAGAAACCGCCGAATAACCCGTGTTATTGAGTTTTGTGCCGTTATAATTGGGCTTCATGGTATAAGGGCTGTACCAATCATAGTCAACTTCAACGCTGAATATTCCTTTTGACACTTTGCTTATCATCATTCCATAGCCGTCAGAGCCTTCCCAATAGCCGATAAATTTGTCGGATTGATCTTCGGGAGTATAGCCATCCTTTAAGAAGACGACATCTTTTCCATCATCATCGACAAATGTGAGCGCGTTGCCGTTATCCGCAAATCGATGCAACCCTGAGTCGACCGCATATGTGTAATCATCAACTTCAAAGTAAATGCCTTCCGGAGTCACTGAGTAATATGCTGTATACACATCGGTGGAATAACCTTCCTCATTTATTGTAATTTTGCCCTTACCGTCAAACGTGATGGAGGAAGTATAGTCCTCATCCAATGTTACGCACTTGAACTTGACGTTTTCGTATTCGTCTGCGCCCACCGCATAGGTGTGAGCCGCGCCATCGAACTTATATATAGTATTTTCTATTGTGGCAAAGTTCAATATGCCGGTCTTTTTATCCGCTGCATTGACTTCGACGCCCTCCAACGGATCGCCATCCTTTGTAAACTCGAAGAAACCATTGTCGGCAAGTGTGCCGAGAGCGCCGCTGTATGTATTAGGCGCATGCCCTATTTCAAAATAATATGCGGAGCCATCCATCCTGATGTAAACGATTCTGCCGCCCGTTTGAATGTTTATCATCGCGTTCGCCGCAATTTCCTTGTCCAAAACAGCCAGGTCTACATCAATGTCATCTTCATAGGCATATATTTTATGCTCGTCCTCGAAAGAATAGACATAAAGAAGGGCATCAGAGTCCTCACAGTAATGCATATCGACGTTAGTTGCGCCCTTTGCATAGAATGTTCCGTCAAGCACAACATAACTGTCGGCAGCTTTTATCTCGGATTTTTTGACGTTGCCGTATCCGTCCTTAGTTTCATAGAAATACTTGCCGCCCTCTTCGAATACATGCGCATAGGTTTCCTCCATCACAAAACCGCCTTTGACGATTTCAATAGAGTCGTTTCTGTATTGTCCGAGATAAGCGCCTGCAAATGTTTCGTCCTGTTGCAATTCGAATACGACATCGACTGTGACATCACCATAAGATGTCATATCCATATAAGTATACGTTGCGCGAAGTTTATTGCCGAACGCGATCACATTTTCCCAACCGCTCGCCTCGAAACTTATCGAACCGTTCTCGGCATTGTATGTAGTATCTGAGCCATATGAACTTGTCTCGCCGTAGGTCTTGAAATTGTCGCTGTCCTTTATCATAATGAGCATCATCTTCTCGTCGACATTGGCAAAAACCTTGTTGGCGTAGCTGTCCTCATTGTTGAAACGCGCGACAAACGCGTGGTCGTCATCAAGCACCATATCCGCCTGCGCGATCACTCCGTTGGCATCTATCCAACCCGAAAATACCTTATCTGCGGGCGCAGTGGGGTCGGCAGGGATATCTTCGGCAGGCAATGTCACGTCTCCCTCCTCGACTAACGGATAAGACTTTGTCACAATGTCGGAGCCGTTTGCAAACGAAACCACATATGCAACGCGATTTTGCACCGAATAATACGTAGCCTCCGCAGTTATAGGCGCGTCGGGGTCAAACGGTTTGCCGTTTGTGTCTGCCCATCCGACAAACTCATGTCCGGGACGCAAATTATCCGTAGGATCCTTCGGTAGCTGTTCCGCTGTGGGTTTTGCATTTTCTTTCACGACAAATGTGTGATACGGCGTAGTGTCTTCTTCATACATAAAGAATTTTATTTCGTACTCCGTATCCTTCTCTTTATGGCACGCCACAAGCACTGTCGCCATCAGGACAAGCACAAGCGCCAGCACTATTGCCGAAAGCAGAATACCTCTCTTTTTCATAATAGTTTATCTCCTTTATAAAAATTGCTTTATTGGGTCGGCTCGTCGCGCATTTTTGCGAAAACTATATGCCGATTTATTATAAATACAATTTTACGCGCGCCCCTGTCGCTTTGTCAACTTATTTTGTATAATTTTTTGCATAAATTTACTGATTTTAAGGTAAATTTGTATATTTTTTCCTTATGCATGAAAAATTATGCAATCTTTTCGCAAATTCGCCATAAAATATGCCTTTCGTTTTTGCTCTGCCCCTCTCCGCCCTTTGCATGCGACAAAAATAAAAAAACGGCGATATACGCCGTTTTTTGTCGGTTTTTGTCATTGCCGCAAGCAATGCGTCGCAAAAGCGCGTTTTTTGTCACTCCGCAACGGTTTCCGCTTTCTCTGCCGCCGCTTGAGGCGCTATCGCCTGTTGCCTGAGCAGGTCGCGTATCTCTTTCAGCAATGCCACAGTCTCGTCGTCAGGCATCTTTTCCTCTACGACGGGCTCCGCCGCGGGCGCTTCCGCTACGGGCGCCTCTGCCTCGGCTGCAGGCGCCTCGGCCTCATTATGCTCGACCGCTTTCTTTATCTTGCTTGCGCCGTTTTTCGCTACGTTTATGGCCTTCACGATGGCAAACAGCACGATTGCCGTAAGCAGGAACGTGATGACCGCGCTGATCACCGAACCCCAATCTATGACAAGCGCTTCCGTGACGATTGTCGTCCCGTCCTCGGCAAAAACGGGATCACGCAATACGGTGATGAGGCCTGTGCCGTCCGGGCTGAGGGGGATCCAGTTGATGAGAGGCTGCAAAATGCCGCTCACAACCGCGGTGATGATCGCCGTAAATGCGGCGCCGATTATCATACCGACGGCAAGATCCAACACGCTGCCGCGGCTGATAAAGTCTTTGAACTCTTTAAGAAGTTTAAACTTTGGCTTTTTCATATTTCTCTCCTGTTATTTCTTATAATATCATATAAAAATAGATGAAATAAGTCAATAATTTGCGACAAATTTCACTTTTTTTCGCATATTTCGCAGACAACTTTGCCATCTTCGCTTCCGATTTGTCCAAAACATTGACATCGCTCGCGTCTTATGCTAAATTTATTTTTAATAGAGAGAGATACTATGTTTTCAAATATTTCTTGCATATTCGAAGTTGACAACATGGCAGGCTGCGTCGTGTTGCTCGCATTGGGCATATTGCTGGTCGTCAAGGGCGGCGATTGGTTTGTCGACGCCGCAAGCTGGATCGCCGAAGTCAGCGGCATCCCAACCTTCATCATAGGCGCGACCATCGTCAGCGTCGCGACCACCCTGCCCGAGATTCTTGTCTCAAGCATCGCCGCCGCACAGGGCAGCGCCGGTATGGCGATCGGCAACGCCGTCGGATCGGTCAACTGCAATATCGCGCTCATAATGGCGCTGTCGCTGCTGTTTATGCCCTCCGCTTTCAGCCGCAAGGACTACGCCGCAAAGGTCGCCCTGCTCATCGCCGCGGTAAGCGTGCTCTGGGCGGTCTCCGCCACGGGCGATAGGACGCTCGTGTGGTGGGAGGCCATCATCGTACTCGCGATTTTTGTCGCTTTTATGGCGGAAAATGTCATAAGCGCCAAAAAGCACTCCAAAGCAGCCCCGTATCTTCCCCCAATCGAGGAAAAGCCTATGGGCAACGGCGTGCTCGCCTACGTCGAGGAGCACCGCAAAAAACTCACTATCACTATCAAACGCACGGGTTTGACCATAAAAAAATCCGATATCGCCAAAAATATAATCCTGTTTGTGCTTGGCGCCGCATGCATCGTCTTGGGCGCGCAGTTGATGTGCGACAACGGCTCGATGTTTGCGTCCAAACTCGGCGTGTCTGACGACCTTATCGGCGTCACGATCCTCGCCGTAGGCACATCTTTGCCCGAGCTCGTCACCGCCGTGACCGCTATCGTCAAAAAAAAGGCGGACCTGTCCGTCGGCAATATCATCGGCGCAAACATCATAGACATCTCCTTGATCTTGCCTATCTGCGCTTTTATCTCCGCGAGCAAATTCGGCGCTTCGCTTCCCATCGACGCGCAATCCGCCGTCTTGGACTTTCCGTTTTGCCTCGCCGTCGTCGGCGTCGCGCTCATCCCTTCTTTTATCTTGGGCAAGTTCAAGCGTTGGCAGGGCGCGCTCCTCATCGCCGGCTATATCGCGTACATCACCCTGCTGGTGCTCAACACTCTCGGCACAATAAATATCTTTTGACCGCTCCGCCCACTCTATCCAATCCCATATCCTCAAGTTCGTCATAATTTTTTGTATTGAAAAAGCAGAGCCGCTGCGCTCTGCTTCTCGTATTTTGGTGCGGACAAAGGGACTTGAACCCATATGAGCTTAAGCTCACAAGATCCTGAATCTTGCGCGTCTGCCAATTTCGCCATGTCCGCAGACGACAGCATAAGCATTGTATACTATTCCGAAGTACTTGTCAAACAAAAAACGGCGCCCTCATGACATTTGTCAGGGGCGTAGCGCACGTCTTTTTCACTTCGACATATCGGCAAGTTTTGCCTTCACGGCTCTCAATGCCTCCTCGGGGTCGTCTATGCCAAGCACTGCCTTTTCCATTGGGCATATGTCCGTGCCCGAGCGGTTGATTATATTTTCGGTAAGAGTGCCGTAGGCGCAAGGGATCGCATATTTTTCAAAGACGTCTTGCGCGCCTTTGCTCAACGTCTCGGCATAAACTTCGCGCACTCCGCCCAACGCCATAAGGAGAGCCGCCGCCCTGCCCACGATTTTATCCGCTACACGAGCGCCTCGCAATTTTGTCGATCCGTCCGAAAGCAGACGCACAAGCGTCGTTATCCCTTTTTCATTATACAGGAAATTATCTCCGTCCTTGGATACGACAAGATTCACGCCTTCGCCCAAAAGCGACGATAGGTCACTCGACATCTTTATTTTCCTTTATCAGCAGTTTGGCAAGTACGACGACTATGATCGGAAGTATGACGGCTTGCAGGAAGAGCCCTGTAAAACTCGTTTGCACGGAACTCCAAAGATACGCGAAGGTTTTGCCCGCAATGAGGTTGTATATGACATAAAATACTCTTCCCATAGCCTCGGCAAAGAGAACTGCCGGAAACGCGACAACGGGATTATTTTGGATCTTTTTGGCAAAGAGGCCCGTAACAAGCCCAAATATGGCGATCTCTATGGTCATATAGGGCAATCTATCCAACATGGGCATTGCGGAGCCTAGCGCAAGCGTCGTGAAACCGAAGCTTACTATCGGCGACAAAGCTCCTACGGCAAGACCCCATTGCCAGCCGAGCAGACATCCGGCAAGCAATGCCGGAGCATACATCGGCATATAAATTCCGCCTGCCTGTGCGCCGCCGACAATATGGAAAATTTGAGGCAAGCCGACCGCAAGTACGATAAGTATTGCCGCCACCATCGCTTTTATGGAAATTTTGAATGCGACCGACTTATCTTTAAGCACAGCGTTTAACATAATAAATGCACCTCTCTATATTTTTTTACCGTATCTTTTACGCGCTTCGTCTATTCTGTACGAAAAATAGCCGAGCCCGATTATAGACAATATGAACGCCAGCGCCTTTTCGCCGCTGAATATGTTTTTGAGATATTGTACAAAATCGAATTTTTTTGTGATCATCATATCCGTGATCAATGTGTTTAGAAGTTTAGCCGCAGCGTCCCAAAACACCGTATAACACATCAACCCAATAGTGGCAAGAGTAAATATAATGCAAAACGTGTATACCGTTATCTTGGCGTCTCGCACGCGTTTGGGCAAAGTATCGGCATATTTCAACTGCACATTCGCTATGCTGACCGAGCCCGCAAAAGCGGTTATCAACACGATCGCAAAGAGCACATGATGAGCATAATCGAATATTGCCTGCGTGCCGTTGAAATATATAAGCACTATCGCGCCGGCCAAATATATCATGGAAAGCAACAACAGTACGACTCCCGAAGTTCTCTTAACCTTAAAAGCGACTATTTCCTTTTCGCTTGACCCTGATTTCCCCGAGGTTTGCGTTTCGGCACATTCGGTTTGTTCCGTGGCCGCGTAATTATCATCTTCGTCTAAGTTCGGCAACTCGGTTTCGGAGGCGACTGCATCGTAAGAGATCTCGCCTTCTTCGCTCTCTGCTCCGCGCTCGTCCGCAACACTGACTTCGTCAGTTAGATCCTCATTGGACTCGCCTTCGATTTCGGCTTGCGCCTCACTCCCCGTCACAACAGCCGTTTCCTCTTCAGATACCGCCACCTCGACGGAGGGCTTCTCCTCTTCCGATACGGGCGCTTCCGCAACTACGGGCTTCTCTTCAGCCGTAAATTCTCGGACAGATTCTATCGGTTTTGCCTCTGCGCTTTGTACGATATCCTCAGACACAGCCTGCTCTGCCGCAACTGTATCTTCCGGCGGTTGCTCTTTTGCGACTATCTCATCCTTAACTTCTTCGTTTGGGGATGATACAAAATATTTGTTATTGTACTTCTGACCGCATTGCGGACATGTCAACTTGGGCAACGTGACATCAATGACGACCTCTGATTGACACTTTTTGCATTTGAATGATTTTGGGGCCATGCCGTTCTCCTTATATGTTCAATTATATTGTATTTGACAAGTTTAGTCAACGCAATATTTTGTCGTACGGTCGTTTTGCAAAAAGAAATTATCCAAACTCGCGCATGCTCGAAATAAATGAGATCAAAATTTGCGAGCACTATTGACAAGCAGTGAGAAATCGTTCTAAACTATTGAAAATAACGATAAATAAGGAGACTTTATGAAGGATAAACTTATTTTGTCGGACGAGTGGGACAAGGTGTTTCCCAAAAGCAACAAAGTACGACACAGCAAGGTTACTTTTGACAATCGTTATGGCATAACGTTGGCTGCCGATATGTATCTGCCGCTTGAGTGCGACGGCAAATTGCCGGCAATAGCGGTATGTGGTCCTTTCGGCGCAGTCAAGGAACAATCGTCGGGACTCTATGCCCAAGAGCTTGCAGCAAGGGGCTTCGTCACAGTTGCTTTTGATCCCTCGTACACGGGCGAGAGCGGCGGCATGCCGCGTTACGTAGCGTCCCCCGACATCAACACCGAAGATTTTTGCGCTGCTGTAGACTTTCTCAGCAATCTTAAAGAGGCGGACAGCGCAAAAATAGGCATACTCGGCATCTGCGGCTGGGGAGGAATGGCGCTCAACGCGGCGGCGATCGATACCCGTATAAAGGCCACCGTTGCATCGACAATGTATGATATGTCAAGGGTAAACGCAAATGGATATTTTGACCTAAATGACAGTTCAGATGCACGTTTTGAGTTGAAAAAGTCGCTGAATGCGCAAAGAACAGTCGATTTTGCAAAAGGAGAACCCGAACTTGCGGGCGGACTTCCCGACGCCGTAGCGGAGGACGCTCCTCAATATGTGAAGGATTATTTTGCCTATTATAAGACCGATCGCGGTTATCACGCTCGCTCATTGAATTCAAACGGAGGTTGGAACAAGACCTCTGCGCTCTCTTTCATAAACATGCCGATTTTGAGCTATGCTCACGAGATAAGAAGCGCGGTTTTGCTTGTACATGGCGAAAAGGCGCATTCGCTATATTTCAGTAAGGACGCTTATAAAAAATTGAAGGGCGACAACAAGTTTTTACACATAGTAAAAGACGCGTCCCACACCGATTTATACGACAAATACAAGTACATTCCGTTTTGCAGGATCGAGGCATTTTACAGAGAATATCTGAAATGATGACAGTCTGTAGTCAAGAGGTAAACATATGGAAAAACACATACTGATTATATCAAGCAGTCCGCGCAAGGGCAGCAATTCGGAAGCGCTGGCTATCGCTTTCGCAAACGGCGCAAAAGACGCCGGACACAGCGTCGAAATGGTGACGCTCGCGCGACAACAGATAAACTATTGCCGCGGTTGCTTTGCCTGTCAGAAGTTGCTTCGATGCGTTTTGCGCGACGATGGCGATATAATCGAGCAGAAGATGCATCATGCTGACGTATTGGTGTTCGCGTCGCCGATTTACTATTACAATATCAGCGGACAGCTCAAGACGATGCTTGATAGAGGAAATCCCCTTTTCTGCGCCGACTATAAATTCCGCGAAGTTTATTTCCTCTCCGCCGCTGCCGAAGAGGGAGAAGACGTACCCAAACGTGCGATCAGTTCGATCCAAGGTTGGGTGGAATGCTTTGACAAGGCGACGCTCAAAGGTTCCGTGTTTTGCGGCGGCGTAACCAATCCCGGTGATATAGAAGGCAGGCAGGAGCTCAAGCAAGCCTACGAAATGGGCGCAAATGTATGAAGATAGTTCAACTAAACAAAAACACATCTAATGCGGATAAGGATTCGATGTATTTTTATAGGGGAGCGAATGCAGAGACGATTTTTTTGTCTCAATCTTTATCGGCGGCGGATGATATAATCGCGTTGACAACGCCATACATCACATGCAGTTGATAATGTTTTCTGCCGTACAGGCATAAGCCCAGATAGAAAATTTGAAGTATTATTATAAAAAACCGCCGAATTCCGGCGGTTTTTATTAGATCTAGAAATGAGTTTAAGCCCGATATTGCGGACTTGTCCACATGCTTTAACGCTTCGAGAATTGAGGCGCCTTGCGCGCTTTATGCAATCCGTACTTTTTGCGTTCTTTGGCTCTCGGATCGCGAGTGAGATAGCCCTCTCTCTTGAGAATAGCTCTGTATGCCTCTGCATCGGCGACGCACAGCGCTCTTGCTATGCCGTGACGGATCGCGCCCGCCTGCCCCGTATAGCCGCCGCCGTAGACGTTGACATAAACGTCAAACTTGTCTTTGGTGGATGTCGCCACAAGAGGTTGATTGACGATGAGTTTCATCGTGTCAAGAGGAAAGTACTCGTCGATCGTGCGCTTGTTGATGATGATTGCGCCCTCGCCGCCGGGTATGAGCCTTACTCTTGCGATTGCGGTTTTTCTCCTGCCCGTGCCGAGATATTGGATCTTCTTGGTCTTTTTAGTAGCCATATTTCACCTCTCAGTCATTGAGTTTGAGCTCCATGGGGTTTTGACCCGCATGGCAATGCTCGGGGCCGACGTAAACGCGGAGTTTGGTGAGCATTTTTGCGCCCAAGCTGTTTTTAGGCAACATACCCTTGACGGCCTTATAGACCACAAACTCCGGGCCCTTGAAGCCCTTGCAAATAGGATAATCGGGGTTTGGAGTCATCAGCGTCTTGTACTGATATTCCTTTAATCCTCCGATATAACCGGTGTGATAGCGATAGTACTTATCCTCCATCTTTTTGCCTGTGAGGCGTACCTTTTCGCAGTTGATTATAATGACATGGTCGCCGCAGTCGACGTTGGGCGTATACTCGGGCTTATTTTTGCCCTTGAGTATCATCGCAACTTGAGAAGCAAGTCTGCCGAGCACGCAATCTGTAGCGTCGATGATATACCACTTGCTCTCAACTTCGCCGGGCTTTGCCATATAAGACTTATTGTTTTTTGCCATATTGGACAAATCCTTAGCCATATTGCTGACCTCCGATAAAATTATACTTTCCTTATCGGCAAGCGCAGGTCAGAGGGGCTAGTTCCGCCCGGCAACATCCCAAATTCGGAAATTTATGCTTGAATATAATATTAAATATAATTGTATAAGTCAAGCAAAATAAACAAATTTTCAAAAAATTTGCACGGATTTCTACTTTGCTCGCCTTAAAATCACAAGGGGATCGAAATCGGTTATGCGCATAGTATCGCCGCCATTCTCGAAAACATATTCCCCTCCCTCTATTTTAAACTCAATATCCTTGACGCTGCCTTTACCCTCTGCGCAATTTGTTTCAAGCGCAAAACCGTCGCCATCTCGGCGCATAGAAAATTTTATATGCCCTCCTTCGTCGTACAAGTCATAGTCGCCTTCGCCCGGATACAACCGCACCTCAAGCGAATTGTAATCGATCGTATTGTGTTCGCCGTCCTTCAGAAGGGGCACTATCGCGCCATCTTTCACAAAGACCGGATACCTGTCAAGGGGACATATATACTTGAATTCCCTGCCTCCCTCGTAGGTTTTTCCGTCAAAAAAGTCTGTCCATTTCCCTTTGGGCAACCAAATTTTGATTTTCGCGGCGCCTTTTGCCTTTTTTGTGACGGGGCACACGAGCATCTGTTCGCCGAAATAATATTGATTTCGATATTTTCCGCTCCTTGCGCGCTCGTCCGTATCATAGTAGTACATCGGGCATATCAAAGGCAGACCTTCTTTAGCTGTGCGCACGTTTGCCGAATATATATACGGCAACAGCCGATGTCTCAATCTCAAAAAGTCCACCGCTATATTTTCTACTTTATTATATAACCAAGGCTCCTTGCTGCGCGACATAGTGTTGGAGTGCAGCCTATTTATAGGCGAAAATACGCCGAGTTGCACCCACCTCAAATAGAGCTGCTGATCGCCATGCCCAAGCACGTGTCCGCCTATGTCGTGGGACCACCAGGTGTAACCGGCATTGGACGCCAACGCCGTAAAATAGGGTTGAAACGCCAAACTGCTCCACATCACAAAGGTGTCGCCGGAAAAACCCAACGGATAACGATGCGAGCCTAGCCCGGCGTACCTTGAAAGGATGAGCCCTGTTCTGCCATCTCTGCAACTATCCATATAGTGATAGTGATTCAGCAACCAAAGAGGGTCCAGGCCGCGCATGGACGACTTAGTGCCCTGTTGCCAATCTATCCACCAAAAGTCCACTCCGTCGTTCTCGTACGGATGATGAAGTATATCGAAATACGCCTCCAAAAACCGTGGA
>CANREO010000020.1 GCA_947629635.1 uncultured Clostridia bacterium | reverse complement strand
AAAAAGACAGGTTGATCCCCACGATTTCAGTATATAAAAACCTTGATTTGGTGCTCAGAGCGATTATAAAAGATAAAAATGAGAGGCGAAAAAAGATAGAAACGATGATGTCACTTCTCGAAATTTCACATTGCGCGCGCAAGTTGCCCCCGACATTAAGCGGCGGCGAAGCTCAAAGAGTAGCTATGGCGAGGGCGTATCTGTACCCTTCGAACGTGCTTTTGCTTGACGAGCCGTTTAAGGCGCTGGACACATCGCTTAAGACCAGACTCATCGAGCAACTTATCGCTCTCAATTCCGCAATGCCGCGCACTATAATCTTCGTTACGCACGCTATCGACGAGTGTCTGCTACTTGCGGACGACTATTATGTGTTGGGTGAAAATCCCGTTAAATTGATACACAAGGGCAGTATCGGATTTTCGCAGCGCAAACTTTCCGATCCGTCGCTTGCTACGGTCAGAGAAGAGCTGTTGCAAAAGTTAAGCCTTTAATTGAATCAAAATGAATCTCATTTGCTTGACATACGTCTAAAATATGCTATAATAAAGAAACTTTGTATCATATGTATGCAGGCGGCATGCGTGGGTACAAAAAAACGATTCAGGAGTTTCAAAATGAAAGAGGGCATCCATCCCGATTATCACGATGTCAGAGTTACGTGCGCTTGCGGCAACACCTTTATTTCGGGCACGACAAAAAATGTTTCCGAGATGAAAGTCGAAATCTGCTCCAAGTGCCATCCGTATTTCACGGGCAAGCAGAAGCTCGTGGATACCGGCGGACGCGTCGATAAGTTCAAGAAGAGATACAATCTCGATTAGCGAAGCGCAGGCACATATTTTGTGTCTGACATTTGCAGCAAGCAATGGCTGAAAAGGATGCAGACACACGTTGTCTGCATTTTGTTTATAGGTGAGTATGGCACAATGCAATAACAGCGTCAAAGCGGTCAGGCGCACTTCGATCGGCGGTCAAGCTGTGCTCGAAGGCGTCATGATGAAGGGCGAGCATTCTATGGCGACCGCCGTGAGAGCCCCGGGCGGAGACATTACTGTAGAAAGTAAATATATCAAGAGCGCAAAGGAGAGGAATATCTTTTTCCGTCTCCCATTTGTGCGCGGTGTCGTCAATTTGCTCACGCAACTTGTGCAGGGCACGGGCATCATCATGCGTTCGGCCGAGGTTTACGGAGATTTTGCCGAGCCGAGCAAGTTTGACAATTGGATCGCAAAAAAGTTCAAGATAAATCCCATGAACTTGCTTATGATATTTTCTGTTTTGCTCGGGGTTGTGCTTGCCGTAGGGTTATTCGTATTTCTTCCAAATTTTTTGGCGTCACTTATATGCGATCATACGGCGATTGCGACTGACCCTTTTAAGAGCCTTTGGTACAGCCTCATCGAGGGTGGCATCATGATAACGATTTTTCTGTCATATATAGTGTTGGTCTCCCTAATAAAAGATGTGCGCAGGGTATTTATGTATCACGGCGCGGAGCACAAGGTCATAAGTTGTTACGAGCATGGGCTCGATCTGACGGTCGAAAACGCAAAAAAAATGCGCAGAGAGCACAGCCGTTGCGGTACTACATTTCTCTTTTTTGTCGTGACAGTAAGCATTTTGGTGTTTGTACTCATCAATTTCATGCTTGAAAAATGCCCGACACTCAAAAGGCGTATAAGGTGTTGAACGCGCTTATCAAACTCGGGTTTAAGCTTATGTTTTTGCCCGTTGTGGCGGGCATTTCTTACGAGATTTTGAAACTGCTTGCAAAAAGCGATTGTCTGATCGTGCGAATATTGCGCTCCCCCGGCATGCTTTTGCAAAAGCTCACCACAAAGGAGCCTACCGATGATATGTTGGAAGTCTCCATTGCTGCGTTCAAGACAGTTCAGGCAATGGATGCGGACAGCTCCATCGCCGAGAGAAGATTTGACATAAGCATACCTTATCCTATCGCGCGACAAAAGTTGAAAGAACTTGCACCCGTTTTGGATGACGCGGATCTGGATTGGATTTTTGTGGAAGCAACAAATAAAAAGCGCAGTGAGTTGGAACAAACGGCCGGCGTCAAAAAGGCGGAGTACGATATTGCGGAAAATATTGCCAGAAATATGACAGACGGCAAACCGTTGCAATATGCGCTGGGATATACGGAGTTTTACGGCGTAAGACTTTCGATGAATCCAAGTGTGCTTATTCCGCGACCCGAGACGGAAGAACTTGCGCAAAAAGCCATCGAATATATATCTGCAAGACAGAATGCAAGAGTATTGGATCTGTGTACGGGAAGCGGCGCTATCGCGATAGCGGTGGCAAAAAACACGGATGCAGAGGTAGTCGCAAGCGACATAAGCGCCGCGGCTATAGAGGTCGCTAAGGCCAATGCCCTAAACAACGAAGTGAAAATAGACTTCGAAGTAGGCGATATGTTCGAAGCGACGGACGGGACATTTGATGCGATCATTTCAAATCCCCCATACATTCCGACAGATGATATAGAGAATCTTGACGCCAGAGTGAAAAACTTTGAGCCTCGCCTTGCGCTTGACGGCGGAAAGGACGGCTTGCGCTATTATCGCCTTATACGAGACGGCTTCGAAGCGCGTCTTAAAGATGACGGAGTTTTGTTTTTGGAGTTGGGCATAGACGAGGCGGACAGTATAACGGAAATTTTCGAAGGTTTCGACGTCGAAATATTCAACGACCTCGAGGGAGTGCGGCGCATTGCGCTTATAAAGAGAAAATGAAAGTAAGCGAGGCATTGATAAACAGACTTGAAAAAATAGAGGCGCGTCACAGAGATTTGGGCGACTTGCTTTCTTCTAATGACATATTGCAAAATCAAGAAAGTTTTCGCGCGCTTTCCAAAGAACACGCGGATTTATCGCCTATTGTCGAATTGTACGACGGATACAAATCGCATGTGCAACAGCTTGCCGAATGTGAGGCAATGGCAGCCGCAGAGTCGGACGCCGATATGAAAGCGCTTGCTAAACAGGAGGCGGACGACCTCAGAGAGGCTATTGAAGAGGATCTGCGCCTAATAAAATTGTCGCTTTTGCCCAAGGACCCGAATGATGACAACAACGTCATTATGGAAATTCGCGCCGGAGCCGGCGGAGACGAGGCCGCTCTTTTCGGTACGGAACTTATGAAAATGTATCGCCATTATGCCGACCTAAACAGATGGAAGGTCGAGGAAGTCAGTATGAATTACACCGAGCTCGGCGGCGCCAAAGAGCTTGTGTTTATGATCACGGGCCAGGGCGCCTACGGCAAGTTGCGGTTCGAGAGCGGAGTGCATAGGGTACAACGAGTTCCGGAGACGGAATCACAGGGCAGAGTGCACACTTCTACCGTTACGGTCGCAGTGCTCCCCGAGGCTAAGGACGTCGAGATAAATCTCAATGAAAACGACATCAAGGTGGATACCTATCGCTCCGGCGGCGCGGGAGGACAGCACGTAAACAAGACGGAAAGCGCCATAAGGATGACGCATATTCCTACGGGCATAGTTGTTGAATGCCAGGACGAGCGCAGTCAAATAAAAAATCGCGAAAAGGCGCTTAAAGTGCTTAAATCGCGCGTTTATGACTTTTATCAGTCGAAAGCCGACAAGGAATATGCCGCCAATCGTCGCGCTCAAGTGGGCACGGGCGACAGGAGCGAGCGCATCCGTACCTACAATTTTCCTCAGGGCAGGGTGACCGATCATCGCATAGGGTTGACGCTTTACAGCCTCGACAGATTTATGCTCGGCGAGCTTGACGAAATGATTTCCGCGCTTCGCATAGCTCTGCAGAACAAGCTGCTTGAAAATATAGAGTGAACGGCGCTTTTTATCTTGAAATTGTCATTGTTATGGTATAAAATATAACTACGGAGGTAGCTATGATAAAACTTATCACTGGGTCGAAGGGTACCGGAAAAACAAAAAGAATCATCGACATGGCAAACGATCTGGTCGAGACTGCAAAGGGTGACATCGTCTTTGTCACGGACACGAACAGATATATGTATTCGTTGCGTTATCAAGTGCGCGTAATAAATGCCGGCGGACTGAAACGCGGAGACGCACCCATATCCGAGGACGCGCTTATAGGATTTATCAGCGGCGTGCTTGCGGGAAATCACGACATAGAATATCTGTTTATAGACGGAGCGCACAGAATGCTCGGCAAGACCGTGCACGATATGGAGACATTTTTCGACGATATTTATAAGGTCGCAAAGACTACTGAGACGCAAATTGTCCTCACCGTAAGCGAAGACGAGGATAAATTTCCCGAATTTATGCGTAAATTCGAAAAGTAATGCAAGCAATAAGCACTCGAAATTCCTCACATAAACTTTCTATGGGCGAGGCAATAGTCATGTCTAACTGCGACGACGGCGGATTGTATGTGCCGTCGTCTTTCCCACGCTTGGACAAGGCTTTGACGGATGAACTTACGGAGCTGTCATTTGTAGGCAGAGTGGCAAAGGTGTTGTCCCTGTATATCGATGAGTTGCCATATTCGAGGCTGCTGGCTATAGTCAAGGACGCGCTTAAAGAGTTCGATGATGAACCTTGTCCCATCATCAAGGTCGAAAATGCGCTGTATATGCAGGAATTGTGGCACGGCCCATCGTGCTCGGCGGCTGATATTACTCTTGCCGTGTTGAGCGGCGTAGTCGAGGCGCTTTCCGACAAGCGCGCTTTTGCGGCGGCGTCAGACGGTATAGGAGAGGGCAGAGCAGTCGTTCAGGCCTTCAAAGGGAACAAAAACGTGGATGCGGTAGTGCTTTTCCGGGCGGACGATCCTCGCTCTCGTTTGTGGATTTCAAGCGAGGGCGCCGTAAATGCCGTAGGCATAAACGGCGACGGCGAACAGGTAAAAGCCGCATTGCGTAGCCTTTTCGTCGACATGCGTACTCGCGGCAGGGCTGTGCTTGGCGTCAGCAATGCAAATATATGCAGGATATTGTGCGAGACGGCAATTCTTATTTCCGCGTATTGCGATTTGCGATCGGACGGGGAAATAGGCGATGACAGCATAAATTTTGCGTTTTCCGGGGCGGATATGTCAATGGCTGTCGCCGCCTTATATGCAAAAAAGATGGGATTGCCGATAGCAAAAGTCATTGTTGCATTCAATGCAAATAAAGGCATGGCGGATTTTCTGCAAACGGGGATATTTGATGCGAGGCGTGCGCTGTATGCTACTTCTTCGCCCGAATTGGATATTCTTGTGCCTGCAAATCTAGAAAGATTGCTCTTTGAGTTTTGCAACAGAGACAGCGGCGTTGTGGCGCAATTGTGCGCTTGTCTCATCAGAGACGGCAAATTGGAGGCCGAACTTAACGACGACGCGTCGCTGTTTGAAAGCGGTTGGGCGGACGATGACGATGTTAAGGATGCTTTGTTCAACTTTTTCGATATAGACGACTGCATCATGGATCCGCATACTGCCGTTGCCGCTGGCGTATACAACGAGTATACTTGCGAGACGGGAGACGAAACGCCCACTGTGATAGTATCAAGTTCGGGACCGTATAAATATCCGATACAAACTATGGAAGCTCTGGGCACCAAAGAGTCGGACTTTTTGAAGGCCACGGTAAAGTTGCAAGCGGCCACTGCGCTCGAATGTCCCGAATGGGCATACAAACTTGCAACGGCTGTGCCGACATGTGTAAATGTCGACGCAAAATGCGCTGCAGATGTGGTTTTTTCGCTTATAGATAAGGAGTGATATGGAAAACACGACAGACAATAAAAAAACAGTATTGAGCGGCATTCAGCCCACGGGTACGATTACGCTCGGCAATTATTTGGGCGCAGTGCAAAATTGGCAGAGGATGCAGGAGGATTTCAATTCCGTATTTTTTATTGCCGACCTTCATGCTCTCACAGTCAGACGTGAACCGGCCGAGTTCAGACAGACTTCGCTGGACTTTTTCGCACAGTATCTCGCATGCGGACTAGATCCGGAAAAATGTATATTATATTTTCAATCACACGTACGTCAACATGCGGAGCTTCAATGGATACTCAATTGCAACACATATGTCGGCGAGACGTCGCGTATGACTCAATTCAAAGACAAGAGCGCCAAACACGCCGACAACATCAATATGGGGCTTATGGATTATCCCGTGCTGATGGCAGCGGATATTTTGCTGTATCAGACCGACCTCGTGCCCGTAGGCATCGACCAAAAGCAACATCTCGAATTGACAAGGGATATTGCAATTCGCTTCAACAACCGTTATGGCGAGACTTTTACAGTGCCGGAAGCATATATCCCCAAAGAAGGCGCAAAGATATGTTCATTGCAGGATCCCACTGCAAAAATGTCTAAATCCGACCCGGATCAAAACGCTTCGGTATCTATTGTCGACGATGAGGCAACAATAGTAAGAAAATTCAAGCGAGCCGTGACCGACAGCGGTAACGAGATTTGCGTCAGGGAGGATAAGCCCGGTATAACCAATCTCATAAATATATATTCGGCTATAGAGCATAAGGCGGTTTCCGAAGTTGAGACGGAATTTGTCGGGCAAGGATATGGCTCTTTCAAGATCGCCGTAGGAGAAGCGGTCGCCGCCGCATTCAAGCCCGTGAGAGAGGCGTATCATACTCTGATAAAAGATAAGGGGCAACTGTCTGCAATCGCCAAAAACGGGGCGGAAAGAGCCGCTTCGCTTGCGGAAAAGACCTTGAGAAAGGTAAAAAAGAGGGTAGGACTTGTCGCATTTTGATTTTTTCATACTAAATTAAGCAGTGTGCGGCACAATAGTAGACAGATGTTCGGATACGTAATACCAGACAAAAATAATATGTACATCAAGGACTTCAATGTTTTTCAAGCATTCTATTGCGGTCTTTGTAAGGCGTTGTCCAAGACAGGCTCGCAGCCTACGCGCCTATGTACAAATTATGACGTCACGTTTTACAACGTATTCTTGCACAGTCTGGTGGGTGAAGAAGTAAAGTTTCAGAAGAAACTTTGCGTATACAACGGCAAAAAAAAAGTTATCGTCGCTCCCGACGAATTGTCGCTTAAAATGGCAGACCTTGCGGTTTTGCTTGTATATTACAATATCGAAGACGACGTGCATGACGGAAAACCCACGCGCATAGTGCTTAAGTGGAGGCTTGCCTTAAGAAAAAATGCCGCCGCTAGACGGTTGCCCGAGATTGATGGACTTATGAGGAGAAGCTTCTCGCGGCTTGCAAAGCTTGAAAAGGCGCGTTGTGACGATATAGACGAAGTAGCGGATTGTTTTGCCTCTTTGATGAGAGACATTACGAGAAAATTTGTGAAAGCCGATGAAAATGTGGACACATTTGCCTATAATTTGGGCAGGTTGGTCTACCTTATGGACGCCGTCGATGACTTGCAAAAGGACAGCAAAAAGGGGCGATACAATCCTTTGTTGCTCAATTACGGCAAGTGTGACGACAAAGCGGAATATTTGAAAAAAAACAGCGACGAATTGTCGTTTTTGCTGGTTTCTGCCTACAATAAACTGGTTGGCAGTTACAATGCGTTGCCCATCGTCATGTATGAGGGAGTGCTGAGTAACACCGTGTATCTGGGCATAAAAATGCAAATGGAGCGACTGCTCAAAGGAGAAGAAAAATGCCAAATGACCCGTTTGTGATCTTGGGTATCGAAAAGGGCGCTTCCCAAAGCGAAATAACAGAAGCATATAAGGCAAAACGAGCCGAATATCAAGAGCATGTTTTTGACGAGGGCGAGGCAGGCGCCGACGCCGCGCGTATGCTCGAGACGCTTGACAACGCCTATAAGCAGGCTATGGATTACAATCACGATAGCGCAACGGTCACCGGAGAGGGCGATTCCGTCCTCGAGCCTGTAAGGCAAGCGCTGAAAGAAAAAAATATGGAACTTGCTCAAACGGAACTTGACAAGATTTCATACAGGGGTGCGGAGTGGCATTATCTTCAATCGGCTGTATTTTTCAAAAAAAATTGGCTGAACGATTGCAAAAAACAACTTGAGATTGCGTTGCAGATGGATCCGGGAAATACAAAATATACCGCCGCGCTCAATAAGTTGAAAACAAATATGAACGGCGCTCATCCATATGACAAGGAGGGCAGTCAGGGCGTATACGGAGCTTCCTCCAATTCAAACGGCCCGTCTACAAACAGGACGTATTATCAAAATTCAACCGCTGCGGACAGCTGTTGCGCAACTTGTCAGGCGCTATGGTGCGCAGACTGTTGCTGTGAGTGTATGGGCGGCGACCTGATCCGTTGTTGCTGATTTATCGAGCGTGAAACGTTAAGTTAAGATCGCTCCAATTGATTATAGATATGCGTAAAATTTCAAGACAGGATGCAATTTACCAAATTGCGCTTGCGGGTATATCTGCGGCCGTTGCGTTGCTATTTGTATGGCTGGGCGTGCTTGTGAAGTATAGCACGGCGGCCTTTTTTATTGCCGCGTCGCTCGCCATCATGGTTCCGCTGACAAAAAAGTATTGGCTTGCGTCGTTTTTCGCATACGCTGTGTCTGCCGGCCTTGGATTTGTCATAGCCGGAGATATTGTAGCGGTTTCGGGATATATAGTTTATTTCGGGCCTATGGCGCTTATTACGGGAATACTTTACAATCTGAAAGCGAAGTGGTATATTGCATTGCCGATCAAAGTTGTTTATATAAACGGTGCTTTGGCTCTGCTATACTTTGTATGCCACACTATAATTATCGACGCATCGCTCATGAGCAAAATCAAGTATTGGGTCGTTGCGCTGGTGGGTACGATATTGCTCGTGGCGATAGATTTTGTGATCCAATTTATATATTCTCGTCTTATCCCCGTCATGGAAAGAGTATTGCGCGAAAAAGGTGAGTCGGAGGGTGATACGAAAATTTATGAAGATGACGACGACCCCTACGAGGACGAGTTTTTTGACCCCGAAATTTATACGGAAAATGACCGCTCCGACAGTTGTGAAAACGAAAATTCTAAAGAAAAAATTCCCGAAAAACAGGACGAAAACGTTGAAGAATAGTGCGATAATGTTATTTTGATTCCGGAAATATAAAATCCACGCCGGCGGCCAAAACGTCCTCTATCTTTCTGTTTTTCAACGAATAGAACACAATTTTGCCTTCTCTGCGTTGTTGAACTATATCCGCAGCTCTCAACAGTCTCAGCTGATGAGAGCAAGTGGTTTGATTGATATTCAGCACATTGCTGAGATCTGTCACGCACATCTCGGATATGCAGAGCGCGCATATGATCTTTGCTCTTGTCGCGTCGCTGCATGCGCCGAAAAATTCCGCTAAAGTATTCAGCATGGCGTTGCGCGGAATGTAACTTTTGACGGTGGAGGCAGTGGCCTCGTCTATTAGTGTTTCCATAATCGAATTATAATGCTCATATGAGCTGTCCTAAGGGGCAGCTTTTGTATATTAATTTGGAATTTCCGCTATTTATGGCTATTGCCTCACATAAATATATATGCATACGTGTTTATATGATTGCGATGCGTGCATAGATGAGCACACATGAGTCGTGTGCCGCATATCATGTACAAAATTCGAGGTGAGTTATGTTCAATGACAATTGGTATTTGTTTTTGCTTATAGTGATGTTGGCATTTTTTGCAGACGGCGAGATAAGCGTGCGCGAGGGCGCGGTGATGTTGGGCATTCTGTTTGCGCTTACGGTAACAAATAATTCGGATTCAAACGGAACTGCCACTACAAACTGTTTCTGCAACAAGACCGTGTGACGCGTCTTTGCTATTGAAATCTAATACGTTGTATGCTCACGATGTCGTGGATAAAGTTTGAGCTTATGGCTGAACTTACTCAACAATGGCAACTTGCGACAAGCGATAACCAACGATAGCGCGAAAAGCATATCCTTTTTTATGGACAGAGTAATAGGATGCCACGAAATAAACTTTGCGTTAAATCGCACCGTTGAAAAAATATCCAAGCGCTTATCATAACTTTAAAATAAATTTATGTAAAACACATATTACAGTTGCCGCGATCAAAAGTGTGTTTTTCTTTACTATTTTCGAGGGTTGGTCTATAATAAAAACATGGTGGATTTTAAGGCAAAACTTAAGGATGTCCCCGATGACCCCGGAGTGTATCTGATGTTGGACAAAAACGGGGAAATAATTTATGTGGGCAAGGCAAAAAACCTCAAGAAGCGCTTAAGCTCCTATTTTTTCAATCTTGCAAATCGCACGGCAAAAGTCATGGCAATGCTCGAACACGTGGCGGATTTCCGCTACATCATTTGTGCGAGCGAGGTGGATGCTCTGGTCACCGAAAATAATCTCATCAAAAAGCATGCGCCGAGGTACAACATACTTTTGAAGGATGACAAGGCATATCCATTTTTGCGTATTGACATGAAGGAGGATTTCCCTCGAATAGAACTTGTGCGCAAACTTAAAAACGACGGCGCAAAGTATTTCGGCCCGTATATGCAATCGGTCAACATAAGGGATATCTTCGATCTTATCCATACGGCTTTCAGCGTAAGGGACTGCCGTCGCGACATGTCAAAACCGTCAAGGCCGTGTCTTAGCAGCCATTTGGGCAGATGCATGGCGCCATGTTCGGGCAGAGTGCCTTCGGCCGAGTATAAAAAGGAAATTCAAAAGGTCATAGACTTCTTGCGCGGCAACGATAAAGAAGTTGAAAGGGTGTTGACCGCCAAAATGAAAAAATATGCCGATGAGGAAAACTTCGAGGTAGCGCTGAACTATCGCAACAAGTTGCGCGTGCTTGACAAAATAGTGCGCAGGCAGGTGAGCGCCCTGCCCAAGGACTTTAATCTGGACATCTTCGCATATGAGACAAACGGCATCGTATCTGCCGTAAATATGCTTGTCGTCAGAGGTGGGAAACTTGTCGGCGGCGAAAATATCGCGTCAACCAGCGTCGACGATGATTTGGCGTCGTATATTTATCAATATTATAAAAACAATCCTCCGCTTGCGGACGAGATAGTGACGGACGGAGTCGAAGATATGATTACTCTCGAAGAAGCAGTCAACGAACTTTGCGCGCATACTGTTCGCATCGTAGAGCCAAAACAAGGCGTAAGAAAACAATTGCTGGAACTTGCGCATTCCAATGCCTATGATGCAATGACGAAGTACGGGACGAGAGACGAGCGCAAGACGCAACGCACTCTGGGCGCCGTCAAGCAACTCGGCGAAATTTTGGGGCTACGCACGTTGCCGTATAGGATTGAGGCTTATGACATCTCTCACATTTCCGGCACGGACAAAGTGGCAAGTATGGTTGTTTTCGAGGGCGGCGAGCCGAAAAAATCGCATTATCGCAAATTCAAGATAAAAACCGTCGAGGGCAACAACGATTTTGCATGTATGAGAGAAGTGCTGATCAGACGGTTAAAAAAATTGGAGGACGAGGATGAAAGTTTTTCCTCTGTCCCCGATTTGTTGCTTATCGACGGAGGCAAGGGACAACTTGCGTACGCCAAAGAAGCGCAAGCGATCACAGGTAGGCAAGATATAGAAATTTTATCGCTTGCCAAGCGCGAGGAGGAAGTGTTTTTGGGCAGCGATCCGACGAGTCCCGTCATTTTGCCCAAGGACAGCGTTTCATTGCAATTGTTGCAAAGAGTCAGAGACGAAGCGCATCGCTTCGCTATCACGTTTCACAGAAATTTGCGAAGCAAACATATGAGCGAGAGCGTGTTGAAGAGCATTCCCGGCGTGGGCGAAAAGACGGCGGCATTGCT
>CANREO010000019.1 GCA_947629635.1 uncultured Clostridia bacterium | reverse complement strand
CGACGGCGTATGCCTTGTAAAGCAAACCAAAAACGGTTCGAAGGTATTCGAACTTTACAACGAGCGCGGCATGAGCGCCACATTATGCAGTTATGGCGCACGATTGATGTCGCTGAAAGTGCCTGCCGCCGACGGCGGAAAAATCGACGTTGTCGCCGGATTCCGAAATGCGGATAAGTATGCGGACGATCATGGCACTTATATGGGAGCTACTGTGGGAAGATATGCCGGAAGAATAGGCGGTGCGAAGTTTATGCTTGACGGCGTCGAATATTCGCTCTCCGCAAATGAAAACGGAAATCATCTTCACGGCGGAGAAGAGGGCTTTGACAAAAAACAATGGGACGCGGAGTGCGTCGGAACGGCCGGCGTTGCGTTCGTCTATACCGCTGCGGACGGCGAGGAGGGATATCCGGGCACTTTGAAAGTCAGAGTGACATATACTTTGCAAGAGGACAATACGCTTGAAATAGTTTACTCCGCAACAACCGATAGAGACACCCCCATATCTCTTTCCAATCATACGTATTTCAATTTGGACGGCGATTTTAAAGGGTTGGAAAATCATATATTGAAAATAAATGCGGACAGAATTTCCCGAGTGGACGACGAGCTTGTCCCGACGGGAGAGGAGATCGCCGTCAATGGCACGGCATATGATTTCAAAGATGCCAAGCCGATCATTCCGTTTTCATCCGATGTAGCGGATGTCGGGGGTTATGACGTAAATTATATCCTTATCGGAGAGGCGCCGCAGGCGACGTTGCATTCTGCAAAAACCGGCGTCACTATGGAAATACACACGGACTGTCCTTGCATGCAACTATATACCGGCAATTTTCTTGACGGTATGCGCGGCAAGGGAAGGAAGTACGTAAGGCACAGCTCGGTCTGCTTCGAAACACAGGCTTTCCCGGGAGCGGACGTTTCGGCTCATCCCGAGATTTTGCTCAAAGCCGGTGAGGATTACCACTCTCGCACGGCGTTCAAGTTTAAGACAGAATAGTCCAAACCGATACGTAATGAGCGATTTATGTACGCTACGATGATCTATTGAAATCTAGCGGCGAACATTTTATATGTTCGGCCGCTTTTTATGTTTAGCGGGAGTGAAGTTTGTAATTCAGAAGGCGGCAAATCGTTTAATTATCGCAAGTTTGTAAATCGTTTTTAGAAGTCTCAGACAGAATCATGCCCGAAATTTCAAATTACGAAAAAAATTTTTAAAAAATACTTTACGGAAATCCTAAGTCGTATTATAATAAAAATACGAAATAGAATTTCAAAGGTGAGTTTATGAATTCACATATCTTTTTTTACAGGCTCGGAAAACTTGTTTATCGGATAGACGGCGCGTATGAGGAATATGGTAGAAATTGTCGCGTTAAATCCCCAAATCTTCTTTGGATCCTATACGCCTTAAACGACGGCGAGCGGCATAGCCAAAAGCAGATCTGTGACGATTGGGCAATCCCCAGAAGCACGGCAAACACAATTATCAAAGATCTGGAAAACAAAAAATACATTTCACTTTCCCAAATCAAGGGCGAGCGGCGAGAGTTGCTTGTATCTCTTACCCAAAGCGGAAAGGAATACGCGGACGGGATATTGTCCGACCTTTATTCGAGGGAGAAAAAAATTTACTCGGATATTGAAAATCCCGAGGAATTACTTTCAACTTTGCAAAAATTAGCGGCAAAAATGCAAATTATAGCCGCAAAGGAGAATAAATAATGAATAAAAAGTTTTTGGTAGCGTATTTTTCGGCAAGCGGAACAACCAAACGCGCCGCAACGATGCTTGCGCGCGCAGCTGACGCAGATCTGTTTGAGATAGTGCCCAAAATGACTTACACGGTTGCCGACCTCGATTGGACAAACAAAAAGAGCCGCTCTACTTTGGAGATGAGCGATCCAATGTCTCGTCCCGAAATCAAGAACAACCTCGCAGACATGGCAAATTATAATGTCGTGTTTATAGGGTTTCCCATCTGGTGGTATACTGCGCCGACAATTATCAAAACATTTCTCGAAAGTTACGATTTCGAGGGCAAAACAGTCATTCCCTTTGCGACAAGCGGAGGAAGCGGCCTCGGAAAAACCGAAAGCGCTTTGAAACCGTGTGCGCCGACCGCCGTTTGGAAAACCGGAAAACTTTTGAATAACATAAACGAAAACTCGCTGAAAAATTGGATCGAGGATCTGAATTTATGAAAATTGCAGTTTTGACCGGCAGTCCGCAAAAGTTCGGTTCATCCAACATGCTGGCGGAGCAATTTATTAAAGGCGCACGCGAAGTGGGGAACACCGTTTCTGTCATTGACGCGGCGCAAGCGAATGTGCATCCGTGCACGGGTTGCGTTAGGTGCGGATACGGCGGTCCGTGCGCGCAAAAGGACGAAATGGGTTCGGAAAGCGGAACTGAACATGGTATCAAAGCGGAAATTATCGGCGCGGATATGATAGTTTTTGTCACGCCTCTATACTATTTCGGGATGTCCGCGCAACTTAAAAACGTTATTGACCGTTTTTGCGCCTTCAACGGCGAAATTCAACGGAAACACATGAAGTCTGCGCTTATATCCGTCGCTTGGAATGCCGCCGAGTGGACATTTGACGCACTTGAAGCGCATTATAAAACTCTTGTAAGATATCTCAATTTCGTAGACATGGGAATGATCCTCGGCAGGGGCTGCGGAACGCCGGAAATGACAGCTCGTTCCGAGTATTTGGCGGAGGCCTATAAACTCGGCAAAAGTCTGAAAAATAAATAGGAAGGAGTAATTTATGGATAAAATCACACAGGATGCGGGAAGAAAAGCGCTGGGAGAGTTCGCTCCCGACTTTGCGCATTATAACGACGATATTCTCTTCGGCGAGAATTGGAACAATAGTGATATAGATCGCAAAACGCGTTGCATTGTCACGGTCGTCGCACTGATGTCGTCGGGAATAACCGACAGTTCGCTCAAATACCATTTGGAAAATGCCAAAAGGATGGGCGTTACGAGGAAGGAGATCGCCGCCGTCGTCACGCATGTCGGCTTTTATGCAGGTTGGCCAAAGGCATGGGCGGTGTTTAATATGGCCAAAGAAGTTTGGACGGAAGACTCAGTAGAAAATGCAAAGGCGGCTCATGAAAACGAAATGCTGTTTCCCATCGGCGCGCCGAACGACGGATTTAAGCAGTATTTCAGCGGAAAGAGTTATCTTGCGCCTATTTCCAATGCGCAGGTGGGAATTTTCAATGTAACTTTCGAGCCGTCTTGCCGCAATAATTGGCACATCCACCATGCGACAAAGGGTGGAGGTCAGATTTTGATTTGCGTTGCGGGGCGCGGTTATTATCAAGAATGGGGAAAAGAAGCCGTGGGAATGAAGCCAGGCGATTGTATCAACATTCCCGAGGGGATCAAACATTGGCACGGCGCGGCAAAGGACAGTTGGTTCTCCCACCTCGCTATCGAAGTCCCCGGCGAAAACAGTTGGAACGAGTGGTTGGAACCTGTCTCTGCAGAAGAATACGACAAACTTATATAAAAGAGGCGGAGTATGGCATTTACGGTCAATATTTATTATACGGGAGCAAACGACAGCGCAAGAAAATTTGCAGAAGAGATGAAAGAGAGTGGGCTTGTCGAAAAAATCCGCGCCGAAAAAGGTAATTTGCGTTATGAATATTTTCTGCCTATGGACGATCCGCAAACGGTGCTTTTGATCGACGCTTGGGAAAGTCAGGAAGCCCTGGATCTTCATCACAGAAGCTCCATGATGAAGGAAATTGCCGCTCTGCGCGAGAAATATCATCTGAAAATGCGCGTGCAGAAATTTAGCGAAATAAAATAACGGTTAAAGCAGTAAAATGAAAAGAACAATTCTTATGATGCTTCTCATAGCGGTCAAAACTGTTTGCAATTTACTCTTTCTGCCTGTGGCAATGCCGCCGACAATGGATTAAAGCTTTTAGCGACAAGGAAAATTATAAGTAAAAACGGCGAGGGAATTTTCCCTCGCCGTTTTATCGATATTATTAAGATGAAAAAAATATGAGTAATTATGACAATTTATAAAAGCGTCGTTTGTCTGTAAACATTTAATTTTCGCGATCATTCGTGACGGAAGCCCTTTCCGGCGACCTCTCTTGCCTTGGTGATGTAGGTGAATGCCATTGGATCCATAGAGTCCACGATGTTTTTGATATTATTTATTTGCCGTTTGCTGACTACGCAAACAAGCACTTCGTGCTCTTCGCCGGTATAATAGCCCACTGCCTTGGATATCGTTACGCCTCTATGAAGTCTCTCGGAGATTTTGTTTGCGATCTCATCCGGCTTATCGGTGATGATATTGAATACCAGTGAGGATTGGAAGCCCGCTTGAATGATATCCGCGATGATCGAGCAAACAATCAGAGAGATGAAAGAAAAGAGGATGGGCGACAACACTTCCGTCAGCGCCGTTGTCGGAGTGATGTTTGGCATATCTTTGACTTTGAGTATGCCCAGCACGCCGGAGCACACGGCCACTATACAGTCACAGGTGATGATATACCATTGCGCGCCGACGATAGGATTGCGTTTATGTATCAATTTGCCTATTATGTCGGTGCCGGCCATGCTCATATTGTTTCTCAACATAAGGCCGAGGCAAAGTCCCGAAAAGGCTCCGCCCATAAGCGCGGCTATTATTTGCAACCCCGTGTCGTCAGCGGCAAAATATTGCGGGAATTTTACCGCCGAAAACATCATCATAAATCCCGAATATGTAGCAACGACCAAAAATGAATTGAACGCAAATTTTTTGCTGAGCAAAAATGCTGCGGTGATGAGCAAGGGAATGTTCATTATAAATGTCGTAAGACCGGGGTCGAGCACGGTGCGTGCTATCTTTTCATTGTAGGGCAATACCGCATTGTAGATTATTGTCGATATGCCTCCGATCCCACCGGGCGCAAAGCCATTGGGGAGAATAAACATGTAGGTCGTCAGCGCTCTCAAAAATGCGAGAATTATAAGCAAGACGTAAAATTTTGCGTACTTGAAAACTTTTTGTTTGGTAAGCACGGGGGATTTATTTGTTTGTTCTTCTTTGCCGACGGGCTGTTCGTCTTTTTTATCGTCCGTGTTGTTCGGCTGTGCAGTCAACTCGGTTGACTCGTTTTCAACACTCTCTGTTCCCATAATATCCTCACAACCTCTAAAGAGGTTACATTCGATAATATAGAAAGATAAAAGCAAAAAGTCAACCGAATTTGATATTTTGGAAAAAATATACTTTTAATCTCAATTGTTCTCAAATGCGCGCCTATGCAAATTGACAATGTCGGGTTTATATGTCATAATATTCAATATATTATAGATTATCAGAGGTCTTATGCGTTCGGACAAATCTTCCGCCAAACAGGACGCGCAAAACGCGAGCGAAAAGCGTAGCGGAGGCGCGTGGGCGGCCTTTGGCAAAAGCATGTTGCTTAAGTTGAGAGAGGCGCTGGTTTCGGTGTTGCCCATCACTGTTATAGTGCTCGTTTTATGCTTTACGCCGATCGTTGACGTCACGCCGAAAGAGGCGGCGGTCTTTGCCGTTTCGGCGATCTTTCTCATTTTGGGTATAGGACTGTTCAATTTAGGTTCCGATCTGGCGATGACGCCAATGGGCGAAAAGATCGGCTCGGGACTTACAAAATCGCGCAATTTGGGACTCTTGTTGACCATGAGTTTTATCATGGGTTTGCTCATTACAATTGCCGAGCCTGATCTCTCCGTGCTCGCACAACAGGTGAGTGCCGTTATAAACGGTCCGCTTCTTATAGCTATCGTCGGCGTGGGAGTGGGGCTGTTTTTATTGCTGTCTGTGCTCAAGATAGTGTTTAAGAAAAATCTCAATCCTTTGCTTTTGTTTTTCTATATGGGGCTATTCGCGCTTTGTGCGTTGCTCATAAATTCGGGCAAAGGCAACATGATCCCATTGATTTTCGATTCCGGCGGAGTAACTACAGGGCCGATAACCGTACCGTTCATCATGGCTCTCGGCGTGGGCGTATCCATGACAATAGGCGGCAGGCGCGCCAAGGCAAACAGTTTCGGACTTTTCGCCCTTTGCTCTATAGGCCCAATGCTCGCGGTGTTGATCCTATCGCTGTTTATAAAGGGAGATATGCAGTACGCGCTGCCGTCGTACACGCTCGGCGCGGATTTCGGAGCGGAATTTGCCGCGACGCTGGGCGACACGGTGGTGGACGTACTCATTGCAATGGGGCTCATTGTTGTATCCTTTCTCGTTTTGCAATTTGTGGTTTTGCGTTTGCCTTGGAAAAAGGTTTTGCAAATGGGGGTCGGCATACTTTATACGTTTATAGGGCTTGTCATTTTTTTCACAGCGGTGCATATGGGCTTTATGCCGATAGGCTTTAAACTCGGGCAGTCGCTTGCCGAATTCAGCAAGCCGTTGCTCATAGTGTTCAGTTTTGTGATCGGCTTCGTCGTAGTGCTTGCCGAGCCTGCGATTCATGTTCTGAACAAACAGGTGGAACAGATCACCGACGGCGCGGTGAGCAAGCGCGCTATGTTGATAGCGCTTTCGCTGGGCGTAGGCATTTCAATAGGGCTGTCGGTCATAAGAATAATTTACGGCTTCTCGATACTTTATTATCTGATCCCGGGCTACGTGCTTTCGCTCGGTATGTCGTTTTTCGTGCCCAAATTGTATACAGCAATAGCGTTCGACTCCGGCGGCGTCGCCAGCGGACCTTTGACGGCGAGTTTTATTCTGCCGTTTGCCGTTGGCGCGTGTACGGTGCTTCAAAGCGACAGCGCGGTTTTGGATATGGCATTCGGTATAGTGGCAATGGTGGCTATGACGCCTCTCATCACGATACAGTTGCTCGGCTTCAGAGCAATAGCGACCGCCAAAGTCAAGGAGAGGATGACAATCAGGCGCATAGTGGACGCCGATGACGAGCAAATCATCGAATTTATGTGAGGTGCGTTGTGGCAGAAAGATCCAACAGACAGCAATCCGAATCAAAAAAACGCAAGGTCAACCGTCTGGAATCCAAACGGCTGGAACTTCTTGTCACAGTGGTCAACAGGGACAAGGCCGATTTTTACCAGGATTTGATACAGTCATACGAAGTCAATATGCAGATGTCTATGCGCGCTAAAGGCACGGCAAGCAGACAGATGCTTGGGCTTTTGGGGCTTGAGGAGACGGCGAAAGCGGTCATTTTCAGCGTCATACGTGAGGACAGGGTGCCGGACGCGCTTGCCGCACTCGAAGAGCGATTTGCCACTATAAAGGGCGGCGGAGGCATTGCGTATACAGTGCCGATGACAAGCGTGATAGGAGTCGCGATGTACGGTTTTTTAAGCAATGACGAGAGGACCGTGAAGGAGGATATGAGATGAAAAATTTCGACCATGAGTTGATATTGTGCGTCGTCAATGCGGGATTTTCGGACGCCGTTATGGACGCCGCGAAAGCCGCCGGCGCGCGAGGCGGAACCGTGATAAACGCGCACGGCACGGCAAACAAAGAGGCGGAAGTTTTCTTTCGTATTACGATACAACCGGAAAAGGAGCTGGTCATGATAATCGTCCCGTCGGCGTTGAGGGAAGCCATCCTGCACGCGCTGTATAAAGAGGTCGGGCTCAATACTCCCGGGCAAGGGATAGCGTTTTCCATGCCGGTTGACAACGTTGTAGGCATAAAAAACGAACATGAGGATACAGAGGAATGAATAGCGAAAAACTTGGTTTGGTGCTGGAAGGCGGCGGCGTGAAAGGCGCGTTCGAAGCCGGGGCTCTCAAGGCCTTATACGATAAAGGGATAAAGTTCGACGCGGTCGCGGGAACGTCTATAGGAGCTGTCAACGGCGCTTATCTCGCACAGGGCGGCATAGATATGCTTGTTGACATGTGGGTCGCATTGCAACCCGAAAAGTTGTACGAACTTACTCCGCGTCTTAAAAGCATGCTTGCCGACAAGAATATAAGGGTGTTGGAACTTTTTAAGGAGATAAAAAAGTCATTTGGCTCCATCCGCGTCTTTTTCAAGCGTTCAGCCGTTAAGGCGCGCGCCAATTTCCGCTTGGAATTCGACGAAGAGGCGATAAGAAACTCCGCAATGGATTTCGGACTTGTGGTGTTTAATGTGAGCAACATGAGCCCCGGAGAGCTTATGAAGGACGAGATAAAGGACGGAGAGCTGGTCGACTATATAATGGCGTCCGCGACATATCCCGTATTTCCGCCCTACATTATTGACGGAAACAAATATATCGACGGAGGCGTGTATGACAATATGCCCGTCAATTTGCTTGCAAGACATGGCTATGACAAATTGCTGTGCATCCGCACAAATACCGACGACAAGCGTCCCAAACGCAAGCAAGAGAGAGACAATTTATTAAAATATGTGCTCTCGCCTAAAGAAGATTTGGGTCATGGAATGTTGTTTTCCAACGACAAACAATTGAGATATATCGAACTGGGTTATGCCGCCGCCACGGAGGCGCTGGACGGCGAACTCGGCAAATTTCTTGAGACGAGAGGATAGTATGGCAAACAAAATTTTGCTTTTGGATTCAAACAGTTTGATGCATCGCGCCTATCATGCATTGCCCAACCTCAAATCTTCTACGGGACAATATACGGGGGCGATTTTCGGATTTTTGAATATACTTTTAAGGCTTATAAAGGAGCAAAAACCGACTCATATCGCCGCGGCTTTCGACCTGAAGGGACCTACGTTTCGCCATCGATTGTACGGAGAATACAAAGCTACGCGCAAACCCATGGATGAGGAGCTTCGCTGTCAGGTTGAGCCGCTTAAAGAGCTCATAACCGATATGGGCATTCGTATCGTCAGTAGCGAGGGCTATGAGGGCGACGATATTTTGGGTACGCTTGCAAAGCGTTTCGGAAAAGACGAGTGCATCATTGTTACGGGAGACAGAGACAGCTTTCAACTCGTCGCGCCGAACACAAAGGTGTTTTGGACAAAAAAGGGCGTGACGGAAATCGAGGTCTACGACGAGGCAAGGCTTCTCGAAGATGGCTTTACGGTGCAACAATACATCGATTATAAGGCGCTGAGGGGCGACCCTTCCGACAATATCCCGGGCATTGCCGGCGTCGGAGAAAAGACTGCAAAAACGTTGCTCGAGGAATACGGATCTTTGGAGGCCGTGCTCGATAATGCGGACAAGATAAAGGGAAAATTGGGGCAGACTATTGCGAGCAGCCGCGAAATAGCGTTGCTCAGCCGCGAGCTGTCCGTGATAAAAACCGACGTCCCTATAGATTGCCAATTGAGCGATATAGTCTTTACTCCCGTCTACTCGGGTAAAGTGAAGGCAAAACTTGCAGAACTCGAAATAAATTCTTTGGCGTCGCGAATGGCTTTTAAGGACGATGATGCGCCAAAGGCCACCGAAGTGAATAAACAAACGGTAGAGATTTCGGACGCAAACGAACTCAAAAGTATACTCGACGCCGACAGGATAGCGGTACTCATAGGCGAGGACATATATTTTGCCGTGGATCGCAATACTGAATATAAGGTGGCATGCGGACACGATCTCTTTTCAAGTGGGGTGAGCTTTGACGAGGCCTTGGAGCAATTGAGGATAGCCGCCAAGGAGCACGAACTTGTATGTTACGACTATAAGACCTTGTCAAAAACATATGGCTTTGACAGCCCGGTATTTTTTGATTTAATGATAGCGGCACACTTGGCAAGGGACAGCGCGCCTATTAAAAACATAGAGCAAGTGCTTGGCGCAAACGGCTTACAGACGGGCCCCGTTGAAATGCTTATCGAAAGGGACGCATTGGACAAAGTTTTGCACGAAAAGCAGTTGGATCGGCTTTTTTATGATGTTGAACAGCCGCTTTGCGTAGTTTTGCGCAATATGGAACAGCGTGGCGTGAGAGTTTCGATAGAGACGCTGAAGCAACTTGAAACAAAGTACGCCGAGCGTCTTAAGAGCCTTGAAGATCGCATCTATTCGCTTGCGGGTTGCAAATTCAACATAGCGTCGCCGAAACAATTGGGCGAAGTTTTGTTTGATAAATTGGGCCTCGATAGCGGAAAAAAGAAGAAAACCAAGACGGGATATTCCGTAAGCGAAGATGTGCTTCAATCGCTCAGCGCGCAACATCCGGTGATCGCGGAAATTTTGGAATACAGGCATTATGCGAAGTTGCAGTCCACATACGTTGTAGGCATGCAACCGCTCATAGTGCGCGGACGCATACACACGGAATTCAACCAGTGCGTCACTACGACGGGCAGACTGTCGTCCACAAATCCCAATCTTCAAAATCTGCCTACGCGCAGGGAGGATTCCAAAGACATAAAGAGCGCATTTTTGCCCACGGAGGGCAATTTGCTTGTCTCGGCGGACTATTCGCAAATAGAGCTCAGATTGCTCGCGCACATGAGCGAGGACGAGCAACTTGTGCATGCATTCATTACGGGCGAAGACATCCACGCGCTCACCGCGTCGCAAATTTTGGGAATTCCGGTAGAACAGGTCACATCCGCCCAACGTCGGGATGCAAAGGCTGTCAATTTCGGTATAATTTACGGTATAAGCGGTTTCGGACTTGCCGAAAATTTATCCATACCACAGTACAAAGCAAAAGAGTTTATAGACAATTATTTTTTCACTCATCCCAAGGTGCGCGCCTTTATGAACGGTTGTATCGCCGACGCGCGCGAAAGAGGCTATTCGCTGACTCTGCTTGGCAGACGGCGCAATCTCGCCGACCTCAAGGCGTCAAATTATCTTGTACGCAGCGCGGCGGAGCGTATGGCGATGAATACGCCTTTGCAAGGGTCTGCGGCCGATATAATCAAGCTGGCGATGATAGGCGTCGAGAGACGGCTCGAAGGCAAGAAATCCAAGATGATTATGCAAATTCACGACGAACTTATCATTGACGCCGACAGGGAAGAACTGGACGAAGTGGAAGCGCTGCTCACAGAGGAAATGGAAAATGCGATCAAACTTAAAGTGCCTCTCGTAGCGGAGGCAAAACACGCCGAAAATTGGAGTTTGCTCAAATAGGTGGATATATGCGCATTGCAATAGTGGGAGGCATAGGAAGCGGAAAAAGCGAGGTGCTTAATGTGGCAAAAACCATGGGTTTCGCCACGGCGTCCGCCGACGAAATAAATTCCGAGTTGCTTGAAAATCCCGAATATATCGCGACGCTTGCCGAAGAGTTTCCGTTTGCCGTGAAAGACGGCAGAGTGGACAGAATGTTGCTTGCGAACGTTGTATTTTCGGATAAGAAAGCGCTTGAAATACTCAATGCGCTTGCTCATCCGCGCATCCTCGCGTACATACGTCGACTAGAGGCCGATCCTCTTGTCGTCGAACTTCCGCTCATGTTGGAGAGCGGAGCGCAGGGGCTTTTTGACAAGAAGATATATATTAAAACTCCGACGCATTTAAGGTTGAAATTTTTGAAAGAGCAAAGAGGTATGAGTTATGCCGACGCTCGGAGCAGGATGCGCAATCAAGCGTCGCCGAGCCTACTGGAAAGCTGTTGCGACATTGTGATCGAAAATAATTCGGATTTGAATGCGCTAAGACAAAAAGCCGAAAAATTATTTGAAAAAATAAGAGAGGAATGTTATGCTCACAAGCAATAATATCGTCATTACGGGCGCCGGTAGCGGCATAGGTTTTGAGACGCTCAAACTCCTTGCGAGCGGCAACAATATACTCGCTGTGGATTTGGACGTGCAAAGGATAGAATCGCTCGATCTCCCAAATGTCGTGTCGCTAAAGTGCGACGTTTCGTCCGCAGACGGCGTACGCCTCGTATTTGACGAGGCGGAAAAAATGTTTGATAAAATAGACATTTTTTATGCGAACGCGGGATTCCCGTATTATGAACGCATTGATTATGCGGATTGGGATAGGATAGACAAAATTTTCAAAACCAACGTTTATTCGCCTATTTTCGCATATCAACTCTACCTGAAGCATCTTCACGGCAGGGACGGACACTTTGCCATCACCGTATCCGCAATAGGCAAAATGGCGATGCCCGGCTATGCGTTGTATTCGGCGAGCAAATTCGCCATGCACGGTTTTCAAGAGGCCATCCGTCTCGAACTTCCGAAAAACGTACGGCTCACTTGCCTTTATCCCGTTGCTACGGATACGGGATTTTTCAAAAAGGCGGTCGAAGGCAAAGACAAACCGATCACGCAAAAGCCCTTTCCCGTGCAAACGCCGGTCCATGTCGCAAAATGTATGGTGCGCGGCTTAAAGCGCGGACGCAAAACCGTCAATCCATGCAAACTTTTCGGGTTTGCGCGCGTATTGTTTGCCGTCTGTCCTCCGATCAAGCATATCTATTGGATGTTGGAATATAAAAAACTTTTGAATTATGAAAAAGCATAAAGAAGCGGCGCACAGCGCCGCTTCTTTTATTGTTCGCTTACGGTTTTGTCGAAGTTTTCGAGGCATTTTACGCTTATGGCATAGCAGTCCGCAAGACAGGCCGGATTCAAACTGTCGGGCGTATCTTTGACGGTGTGGTAATAGTCGGGCAATACATGATTCATTGCCGTGATGCCCGTGCTTTTGAAACCCGCCTTATTGAATGCGGCGTTGTCGGTGGCGCCTCCTAGCGGCGGTACCCATGTGCGATTGCAGGGGATGCCCAACTCCTCGGCGGCGGAGATGAAACTTTCCGACACTTCCGGATCGGATTTAACGGTGCCGTTGAGATCGCGAAAATTCACTCCCAAATATTTCGATTCATTTATTGTGT
>CANREO010000018.1 GCA_947629635.1 uncultured Clostridia bacterium | reverse complement strand
CCGACATCACAAAATACAACTTGATGCGATAACCCTTCGGCGAAACCACGGGTGAAAGGAAAACCTTTGCTTGCTCAATGATAATATCATATTAAAAGTATCGTGTCAAACGTTTTGCGCCAAAAATACCTTATCATTATAAAGTTGCTCGCGCGCACGCAGATAGCACAATTTTCGATCCTTTCACAATACAATATATCATAAAACAAAAGGGGCGCTTTTATGAAAGTATGCAAGTTCGGCGGAACGTCGATGGCTGACAGCGACGCCATCGAAGCCGTCGTCAAAATTATAAACGACGACTCGAGCAGAAGATTTATCGTGGTTTCGGCACCGGGAAAGCGATTCCGCTCCGACACCAAGATAACCGACGCGCTGTACAACTATTTTGCTACGGGCTGCGAAAACTTTGACTTTATCAAAAACCGCTTTTCGGAAATCGCAGAGGGTTTGGGACTTGGCGAGGACGTATCCGCCTTGCTTGACGGCGTCAAAGACGATATAAAGCGAAACGGATATAAAGATTTTGCCGCTTCAAGGGGCGAGTATCTGAGCGCACGCTTGCTTGCAAGCAAGTTGGGAGCGGAGTTTATAGACGCCGACGCTCTCATTCGCTTTGACGGCGACGGCAATTTGCTTTTGGACGAATCGCTGGCCATTATAAAAAATCGACTTAAGGGCGTGCGCGTCGCAGTGTTGCCGGGATTTTACGGCTCTATGCCGGATGGGCGTATCAAGACGTTTTCAAGAGGAGGATCCGACATCACGGGAGCCATCGTTGCGCGTGCCGTCGGAGCAAGCGTATATGAAAATTGGACGGACGTAGACGGCTTCTTGGCGGCGGATCCGAGAATAGTACGCAATCCCGACATAATCGAATGCCTGAATTTCGGCGAGCTCAGAGAGTTGGCATATATGGGCGCAGAGGTGCTTCATCCCGAATCCATATATCCCGTAAGGCATGTCGGAATTCCCATAAATATAAAGAATACATTTAATCCATCTCATCCCGGCACTATGATAGTCGCAGACTGCAAAGTGCCTATGGGCAAACGTACCGTGACGGGAATCGCCGGCAAAAAAGGGTTTACCATAATCAATATCGAAAAAGATATGATGAACGGCGAAATAGGTTTCGGAAGGCGCGCGCTACAAGTACTTGAAGAGGAAAATATCTCATTCGAACACATGCCGTCGGGAATAGATACCCTGTCCGTGGTGCTTCGGGACGAGTATTTGCCCAAAAACCTCACGCATCTCGTAAGCAGGCTCGAAGACGCGCTCAAGCCGGACAAAATAGAGGTACACAGCGGACTTTCCCTCATTGCTACGGTAGGACACAACATGGCGGCAAGACAAGGTACGGCTGCAAGGCTGTTCAAAGCTCTCGGCGACAGCAATATCAATGTGCGCATGATCGACCAAGGCTCGTCTGAAATGAACATTATCGTAGGCGTAGATACTTTCGATTACGAAAAAGCGATAAACGCCATATATTACGGCTTCAAAAATTGCCCGGAAGAATGAAAGATCCGCCGTGCGGCAGATCTTTATTTTCGGCATTCTAACTGATTATTTATAACTATTGTATAACTTTTTGAACGCCTGTTCCGAACGTTTTATCATATTTTCGTCCACGCAATACGCAAGCCGTACATATCCCTTCGCTCCAAAGTCGTCGCCCGGCACAAGCAGCAGTCCGAAGTCCTTTGCCCTGTCCGAAAACGCGCAAGCGTCCGGATCGAGCGCCTTCATCAGCATATAAAACGCACCCTGCGGAAATACGCACTCGAAGCCGATCCCCGTAAGCATACCGTATAGCGCGTCTCTATTGCGTCTGTAGACCTCGATGTTCGGTCTGAGGTCGAGGCAAGCCGCAGTCAGCCGCTGAAACAGCGATGGAGCGCATACATATCCCAACGCTCTTCCCGCACCCATTATTGCCGCATAGAGTCTGTCTGCGGAGTGCGCTGACGGATTAAGAGCTATATATCCTATCCTCTCTCCGGGCATTGACAAGGATTTTGAAAAACTATATGCAATAAGGCTGTTATCATACATGCTCGTGATGTCGGCGACCTCTGCTCCGTCGTATACTATTTCACGATAAGGCTCGTCGGAAACGATATACACGCAATTTCCCGTTCTCTTTTGATATTCGTCAAGCGTATCGCACAATCTCTTCAAAGTTACACGATCGTATATAATACCGCTCGGATTGTTGGGACTGTTGACGATTATTGCGCGAGTAGCCGGGCCGAGCGCGCGCTCCAGCGATTGAAAATCGATACAAAATTTTTCGTCGCATCCTACAAAAACAGGTTTTCCTCCCGCTTTTTTGACAAAAACCTCGTATTCGGGAAAATACGGCGTGAGCAAAATCACTTCGTCTCCCTCATTCAATATTGCGTTCAGTGCAATCGCCACCGCTGCCGCCGCGCCGCAAGTCATATAAATATAATCAGCCGAAACGCGAGCGCCTCGCACATTTTTCAGATCCTCCGCAATCGCTTTGCGTGCCTTCATATCGCCGGCGGCGGTAGTGTAGCCGTGCAAAGTCACGGGATCGCATCCTCCTATAAGCGTCTTGAGTCTGTCCGTCATTTCGGCCGGCGATGGCACGGAAGGATTGCCCAGCGAAAAATCAAATACGCTGTCCTCGCCCACATCGGCGGCGCGCCTTCTGCCAAACTCGTAAAGATCCCTGATGCAGGAGCGGCGGTTGCCCAATTCCACCATATAATCGTTAAACATATGCTTTTCCTAAAAATTGATATTTAAATTATATCACTTATGTGGGCAGCAGACAACAACTTTATGCCCTTTCGACCGGACGGAAAATTTTTCTCGACCATACAGGCAATAAATCGTTATTTTCTAAAAATTTGACAAATATGTCGAAATATGCGTAAAGCGTTTGACATCGCATGCATAAGAGTATATAATGCTATTCAACGCATGTTTAGTTTTGCTAAACTTTTTGATTATAATTGCAAAACTTATTAAACGTTGCGTAAAATTATTCTAAACTGCCCTATATGTTTAGCGACGCTAAACAATAAAAGACAAGAGGAATTATGGAACTCGGCATTAAAATAAAAAGACTTCGACTGACAAAAAATCTTACCCAGGAAGAGCTTGCGGACAGATGCGAATTGACAAAAGGCTATATTTCGCAACTTGAAAACGAACTCACTTCCCCGTCTATTGCCACGCTCGTGGACATCCTTAACGCTCTCGGCACAACTCCGGCGGAGTTTTTCAGCGATGAAAAAGAGGAGCAAGTTGTTTTTACCGAAGCGGAGTTTATTGAAAAGATCACCGACTCGCACAAGATCGAGTGGCTGGTGCCCAACGCTCAAAAGAACGAAATGGAACCGATCCGCGTCACGATCATGCCGAAGGGCGTGCTGGAGGACGATATGCCGCACGAGGGCGAGGAGTTCGGATATGTGCTTAAGGGCAGCATATGGCTTAAGATCGGTCAAGTCGCGCACTGCGTAAAAAAGGGCGAGGCATTTTATTTTTCCTCTCAAAAAGTGCACCGCATAGAAAATCGTTCCGCACAGGAAGCGACGCTAATATGGGTGGCGTCTCCCCCGACATTCTGATAGCATAACAGACATTCTAGTATTATATAAATATATTTAAACCGCGCATTCGGTTGCAAATAAAAATTAAAGAGGGACAGGAAATGGTTCAAAAAACACAAGTGGACAACATCATCGAGTTAAGAAACGTCTATAAGACCTATGACGATAAGACCGTCGTCAAAAACGCAAGTTTGACGATAAAACGAGGCGAATTTGTGACCTTGCTGGGCCCCAGCGGTTGCGGCAAAACTACAACTTTGAGGATGATCGCCGGCTTCGAGATGCCCACAAGCGGCAAAATCATTTTTGACGGCAAAGACATTACGGACACGCCTCCCCACCTCAGACCCGTAAACACCGTGTTCCAGAAATACGCGCTGTTCCCTCACCTAAACGTATTCAACAACATTGCCTTCGGGCTTAAACTGAAAGTCATCCCAAATGGCACAAAAACCAATCGCAAGGGCGAGACTGTGCAACTATACAGAAAGTATACCAAGGATGAGATAAAGGAGCGCGTAAACAATGTCCTAAAAATGGTGGACCTGGAGGATTACGGGCATCGCAATGTCTCCTCATTATCCGGCGGTCAGCAACAGCGAGTCGCAATTGCGCGCGCGCTTGTCAACGAGCCGGAAGTATTGCTTCTTGACGAACCTCTCGGCGCGCTCGATCTGAAGATGCGCAAGGATATGCAGCTAGAGCTGATGGACATGCACAAAAGGCTGGGCATCACTTTCATTTATGTAACTCACGATCAAGAAGAAGCGCTTACGATGTCCGACAAAATAGTCATAATGCGCCTCGGTGAGATCCAACAGATTGCCGCTCCCGAAAAGATATATGACGAGCCTGCAAACGCCTTTGTGGCGGACTTTATAGGAGAGAGCACAATACTCTCTGGCACTATGATCGAAGACTGCAAGGTGGAATTTTGCGACACCGTTTTCGAGTGCGTGGACAAGGGATTCAAGCCCAACGAACCTATAGATGTCATCATACGTCCCGAGGACCTGAAAATAATGGATAAAGATGACAAAAAGGCGCTCCTGCAGGCGGAAGTTTTGTCGTCCGTATTCAAAGGCGACCACTATCAAATCACCCTGCTCGCTGCCGGAAACGAGCTTGTTGCGCACGACACCGACACCTACGAGATCGGCGAGACCGTGGGCCTATACATCAAGCCGTTCGATTTACATATCATGCACAAGACCAGGATAATAAACGAGATTGACACCGTCATTACGGGCGAAAACCTGGTGGAGATCTGCGGTGCTGACTTCGAATGCGTCACCGATCTTCCCGTAGACACCCCCGTAAAAGCGCTCATAGACTTCGACGACGTCGAGATCACCGACGACGAAAACGATGGCACGATCTCGGCGACCGTCATTTCGACAATATACAAGGGCAGCTATTATCAAGCCATTCTTTCCGCCGACGATCACTATAACTTCTTCGCCGACACGGATTACGAATGGTTGAAGGGTGATCGCGTGGGCATAAAAATCGCTCCGGAAAAGATAATAATTCAACCGCGCGACGAGAGCGAACAACAGGAAATCAACGAAGTCGTTGACGAAACTCTGACTCCGGAAGAGAGAGAAGCGATTGAAGAAAACCGCCTCGAGGAACCCGAAAAATTCGACGCAGAGCATGCGGAGATCGTCAATGAACATGAGGAGGCCGAAGAGTGACTAAAAGAACACATAAAAAATTGAGGCTGACGAAAAAAGTTTTCAGCTTTCCCTATATACTCTTTCTTTTGCTGTTTGTAGTGATTCCGCTCGTACTTATACTCGTCAACGCGTTTTTGGACAGCGAAAACAATTTGACTCTTGACAACTTCAAGATGTTTTTCGGGGCGCCGTCAAGTCTTATAGTGCTCGGCAACTCCCTGCTTGTAGGCGTAATTACGACGGCTTTGTGCCTCATCATAGGCTATCCCGTCGCCTACATTCTCTCAAAAATAAGCAGTGGCAAAATCATCGTGCTTTTGTATGTCTTGCCTATGTTCATCAACTTTCTAATCCGCACGCTCGCCACAAAAGCGATCTTCATCGCGATGGGCGTGGAACTTGGCATGGGCACGGTGCTCTTCGGCATGGTGTACAACTATCTGCCGTTTATGATAATGCCCCTGCACACTACGCTTTCGGGCATTGACAAGAGTTACATCGAGGCCGCGCAGGACCTCGGCGCAGACAAAGCCACCGTGTTTTTAAAAACGGTTCTTCCACTGAGCGTAAGCGGTATACTGAGCGGCATTACGATGGTGTTTATCCCCACAATCTCCACTTACGCCATATCTCAACTGCTCTCAAACGGCAAAATCTTCCTCTTCGGAGATTCCATACAGCTGAGCTTCGAGCAAGGTCTGTACGGCGTCGGATCCATAATGAGCATAGTCATGCTGATATTTGTGCTCATTTCCAACTTCATCATGAACAAATTCAACCGCAACAGCAACGCGGTGAGGAGGTCGCTATGGTAAAATCGACTGAAAAGAAAAAACCCGCGGAACAAGTAAAATCTTTCTTCGAAAAGTTTTATCTCTTTATAATATTGGCCATATTGTATGCTCCTATATTGTTGCTTGTGATATATTCGTTTTCAAACAGTTCCAACTTCAACTTCGATCAAGGCTTCAATTTCAAAGCGTATGTCGCCATTTTCACCTCCGACAAATCCCCCGAACTCTGGACGGCGATAGGCAACACTTTGCTCATCGCTTCCGTGTCGTCGGTCATTGCGACGGTCATGGGCACCTTCGCTTCTATCGGTATCTTCAATCTCGGCAAGCGCGCGAGACGGCTTGTCGAAAACGTCAACCAATTTCCCATAATCAACAGCGAGATAGTCATGGCAGTGTCTTTAATGGTGTTTTTCGTGACATTTGCCTTCCCCGAAGGTTATCTCAGACTGATAATAGCGCACATCGCATTTTGCACTCCGTATGTCGTGCTCAGCGTGCTTCCAAAACTCGAATCCATGGATCCGAACATCTATGAGGCCGCCCTCGATTTGGGAGCAAATCCGTTTAAAGCGCTGACTAAGGTGATGATCCCGATCATCTCGCCGGGCATCGTGAGCGGCTTCGTAATGGCGTTTGTAATGTCTATGGACGACTTCATTATCACTCAAATCAACAAGGGCGCGGCAACAGGCATCAATACGCTTTCGACATATATCTATTCTGACGCGCGCGTTCAAGGGCTCGAGCCGTTCTGGTATGCGATATTCAGCATAATTCTCGTTGTCGTTCTCGCGGCTCTCCTCACTATCAATCTCGTAAAAATTCAAAAGCAAAAACAAAAAGACAGGGAGGCCAAGGTGCAATGAAAAGAAAGTTTACACTGTGTCTGACGGCAATATTTATGCTGGCGTGCACTCTTCTTCCGCTATTGGCCGCCTGTGACGGCTCGCGCAACGCTGCGTCGGGCTATGACACGTTGGTGATTTACAATTGGGAGGATTATATCGACAGCGGCGACAGCGAAATGGGCAGAAGCGACTTGAGGGACGAGTTCGAACGATATTACGAGAACGTGACGGGAAGGCCTTTGCGCATCACATATACCACCTATGACACCAACGAAACGATGATGACCAAAGTCCTGAAAAACGACGCTAACGTCGATTTGATCTGTCCCTCCGAATACTCCATAGAAAAATTGTTACTCGCGGGTCTGCTTGAAAATCACAACGATCTGATGAAGGATATCGCCCCACAACTTGCCGACATCGAAAAGCGCCTCGACGGCTTGGACAAACAAAAACTCGGCGAGCAAGAACTTGCCGATATTGAGCAATTCGACGCGTCTTTAGGCGGCATGAGCAGTCTCAAAAACAACGGCGACGGTAGCATAGAGCCCAAAATCATGAGCGTCATAAGGAACATGTTCAGCAACATAGAAGGCGTAAAAGGCGCGGAAGGCGCAGTAGACATGACGGAATATATGGTGCCTTATATGTACGGCACTTTGGGGATTCTCTACAACACGAACGTCATCTCGGAACAAGAACTTGAAAATTATGGTTGGGGCGTGCTGTGGAACGTTATGGAAAACGAACAACTCGAAAATAAGATACTTATGAAGGATAGCGTACGCGATACCTACGCCGCCGCCCTGTTCTATCTGTACGAATACGATCTGCTCCCCGAAAAATACGACTATATAACGACTGCGCAGGAGCTTATAAACCTCACCGATCCCGACATACTCGAAACAGCGGAAGAGGCGCTTACAAGCCAACGCGACCACATATCCGGATATGAAGTGGACTTCGGCAAGGACGATATGCTCAATGAGATCGTTTATGCGGATTTCGCTTGGAGCGGCGACGCTCTGTGGGCCGTCGAAGAGAGCGAACAGGATGACGGCAGCTTTTTGTTGGGCTATTACTGCCCGACCGGCGTCAATCCCAATACAGGAAAAGAGCGCTTCAGCAACATTTGGTACGACGGATGGGTGATACCCACCACCGTAAAAAACAAGCTTGCGGCAATGATGTTTATAGACTATATGTGCAAGCCTCAAAGCGCCATTCGCAATTCCGTAGCGATAGGATATTCCAGCGCGGCAAGCAAGGAACTGCTTATGGGCGACGAATATGTAAAGAGCTTTCTCGAAGATCAGGAGTACGACTTTGACGAGTATTTCGATGATATCGGCAGATATCCCAAAATAGATTACAACCTGGGCGTCATGCGCGACTTCGGCGCAAGAAACGAGGATCTGGTCAATATGTGGCAACGCGCCAAATCGGGGGCCGGCGTAGACGTTTCGCTGTTTATAATAATCGCCGCAATAATAGGAGCCGTTGCGATAGCCGTCGCGCTGTATTTCGTCTTTCAGGCGCTGAAGTGCCGACCGAGACGGATAGTATCGAAGCGTGCGGACAATTCTCAAAAATAGATTTTAAATCAGATAAAGCGCCGAAAGAAACGTTTAACGATTCAATTCGGCGCTTTAACTATGTATTTTGAAATATAAGCCATTTATTTTTTTCTCGACATTCCCGCAAATTCCATATCGAGCGAAAGCAGCGCGAAACATTTTACGATTGCGCCCTATTTTTAACGTTTGACTTTATTCTTAAAAAAGGATATTATTTTATATACAAACATTCTGGGAGATAAACATGCTTACAAGCGCGCAGCGCGCAAAATTGCGCGGCATGGCACAAAAACTCGTTCCTATATTTCACATAGGCAAAAACGGCGTGACGGACAATATGTTGACCGATCTGTCCACTGCCCTCGACGCTCACGAACTTATCAAGATCGCAGTACTCAAAAACGCGGCGACGGACGCAAAGACGGCGCTTGCTTTGTTGTGCGAAAAACTAAATGCCGAACCCGTAACGGCAATCGGCAACAAGCTTGTGCTATACAGGCGCAGTAACCGCGAGGATGCGGAACATATCGCGTTGTAATGGACTACGAAAAATCCAGACTTACGCCCATTGTCGAAAGCGAAGAACATAAGGACGCGAACGCCGCTCAGGCTCAAGCGCGCGAAGAACTCAGACGCCATAGGCAAAGTACGCAGCAATACAAGCAAAAATATTTCGAATTTTACGACGATGTAAAAATAAATCATCGCGAGGATTGGTAAACCCCACCGATCATGTTTTTATCGAACATAATGCAATATATCTTATTCAAAATAAGTTGTATTGTATTGGCGCAAATACATGGTATAATACCAAAAAGCAAAGAAAGAGGTCTTATGGATATTATCATTTCGGGACTCGGCTCTGTCGGAAGAAGCACGATGGACAAGCTCTCAAAGGGAGGGCATAACGTCGTCGTCATCGATCTGGACGGACAAAAAGTTGAGGACGCCGTCAATGCGTACGACGTCAAGGGCGTCATAGGCAATTGCGCGAGCAGCGAAGTGCTTCTCGAAGCGGGCGTAGGCTCGGCTGACCTGTTGATCGCTTCTACAAAAGACGATGAACTGAATATCCTATGTTGCATCATCGCAAGCAGACTGGGCGTCAAAAAGACCATTGCGCGCTCTTCCAAGCCCGAATACGTCGACGTATTCAAGGATGAGGCTCTGGGCGTAAGCATGATCGTCAATCCGCAATACGAAGCGGCGATGGAAATAAGCCGTATGTTGCGCTTTCCGTCGGCGATAAAGGTGAGCAAATTCAGCAAAGGCAAAGTGGAACTTGTGGAGTTTCGCGCGCCCGGCGACTCCCCTCTTATCGGCCTGTCTCTGAAAAATCTCGGCAAAAATTTCAAATCCAAGGTGCTTATCTGCGCGGCTCAACGCGCGGGCAAGCCCATCATCCCGACGGGCGACTTTGTCATCGCCCCGGAAGACAGACTTTTTGTCACCGCCACTCAAAAAAATATTTCGCAATTTTTCAAACAGCTCGGATGGAACAAACCCGCGCGCAACGTCATAATCGTAGGCGGTTCGCGAACGGCATATTACCTTTGCGAGGAGCTTGAAAAGCTTAAGATAAACGTCAAACTCATCGAAAAGGACAAAGACAGATGCATGCAACTTGCAAATGATTTCAAATCGGAAATCATTTGCGGCGACGGCACCGATCATGAGCTTTTGATAGACGAAGGCATCACCTACACCGACGCTTTTGTCGCGCTTGGCAATATGGATGAGCAGAACATCATAATGAGCATGTTTGCCGCTTCGCTGGGCGTGCCTAAGGTCATCACGAAGATAGACCAACTCAGCTACTACGACATGTTGCAGAAGAGCGGCGTACACAGTGTGGTATCCACCAAAAATTCCACCGCGGATCAAATCATACGTTTTGTGAGAATTTTGGAAAACAACGAGAGCGACTCTGTTAGACGCATATTCCACATCATTGACGACACTACGGAAATACTTGAATTCCCGGCGACGCCGTCCTTCAAGCAATTCGGCATACCGCTTCAGGAGTTGAATCTCAAGAAGCGTCTGCTCATCGCGGGCATAGTGAGAGACGGCACGTTGATCACCCCTTCCGGACAGGATTGCATAATGCCGGGCGACGACGTGATAGTCGTCACGCTCGAAGAGGGGCTTGCCAACCTCAGCGACATATTGGGGAACTGATCGGAGATATGAATTACAGACTCATTGGATTTGTGCTTGGCGAAATAGCTCTTATCATGGGGACGCTCCTTTGCGTACCTCTGTTTATGGCGTTGGGCTTTCATGAATCCGACACTATTCTCGGATTCGGCGTTGCGATAGGCATATGTCTGTTTTTGGGGATTATCGGCATAATAATTCGTCCGCCGAAGCACAAACGCGATTTGCGCCCCTCAAGCGGTTTTGCAACTTGCGGCTTGTTTTGGATATTCCTGGCCATCATCGGCGCTATACCCTTCTGCGTATCGGGCTATATCCCCAATTTCATGGACGCGCTCTTCGAAACGACGTCCGGCTTTACGACGACGGGGGCAACCATTTTGACAGATGTCGAAGCATTGCCCAAATCGTTGCTCTTTTGGCGTGCCCTCACACAGTGGTTGGGCGGCATGGGCGTACTGGTATTTGTCATAGCCATCTTGCCTCGCAACGACAAAATGTCCACGGCGCTTGCCAAGGCGGAAATTCCCGGCCCCCAATTCGGCAAACTCGTCAGCAAGTTACGCTTTACAACGCGCATACTCTATGCCATCTACATTGCAATGACGCTTATATTGGTTATGCTGCTGTGCATATGCAAAATGCCCGTTTTCGATAGTTTTTGCCACGCCTTTGCCACAGCGTCCACGGGCGGTTTTTCGGTGAAAAACGCCAGCATCGCCGCATACAACTCCGTAAGTATCGACGTTATAATCACTATCTTTATGGTGCTCTTTTCCGTAAACTTCAATATATACTACTTCATTATTATAGGTCATGTGCTGAAAGCAATAAAAAACGAGGAGCTGATTTGCATGCTCTTGATATATATTTGCGCTGTCGCGGCGGTCACGATAAATCTTTGTACGTCAAAAGTCTATGACAACGTTGCTGACGCCCTGCGCTACGGCAGTTTCAACGTCGCGTCGGTGTTTTCCACTACAGGATACGGCACGGCGGATTTCGTGCAATGGCCCGCGTTGTCTCAAGTGATTTTGCTGGTAGTGATGTGTATTGGCGGTTCGGCCGGTTCTACGGCGGGCGGACTTAAAGTTTCGAGATTGATCGTGCTTTCAAAATCCTCATTCATAAGCCTAAAGCGCACTCTTTCGCCCCGTTCTGTCTACTCTTTGAAATTCGACGGCAAGCCGATGGACGACGCGACAATAAGCAATATACGCAGTTTTCTCATGATGTACGTCATCATCTTGGTTGTATCCACAGTTTTAATATCTATAGAAAAACACAATTTCCCCGGCAATTACAGCATGCTGGAAACCAATTTTTCGGCTGTTATCGCCTGCTTCAACAATGTCGGGCCGGGCATTGGCGCCGTAGGACCAACCGGAAACTACGCCTCATACAGCATTTTTGCCAAACTCGTGCTTACGATAGATATGTTGCTTGGCAGACTTGAAATTTTGCCGATATTGCTTCTCTTACATCCGAAATCTTGGAAAAAATTGTAAGATAGTCCGTTGCGCCCTTCGGAGCGCATTTTTTTATTCATCATTTGCACAAATTTGATTGCATGGTCATATCCATGGAAAAAAAAGGAGAACCGCTTTGAACAGTCAATATCTTATTGCCGCAAACGATGAGCACGGCGTAAATCCGCCCACCGCTGGCAAACGCACGCCGGTCATGCCCTACCTTAATAGGCGCATATATGAAAACGAGTTCAACCGCCCTGCAAAAAACAAATTTATAGAAGCGGCGCTACGCAACGGTTTCAGAGTTTACGATGTCAAGCCCGAACTGAACGACGTCCCCATAGCGACGCGCGTCTCCAGAATAAATATGCGCCGTCCCACACTGCTCGTCACCTTCGCATACAATGCTTTTGGAACGGGCAACAGTTTCAATTCCGCCTCGGGAGTCACGGTATATTACGGGAGCAGCGCCAACACCGCGCGCAGCCGAGAACTTTCCGAAGAGGTGTATGAGCGGCTTGTAGTCGGCACAGCACAAGTAGGACGCGGCGTGCAAACATTGACAGACGTGGGCGCGCTGTCAAGCGTAAATTGTCCTTCCACGCTTATAGAGGCCGGATTTATGACAAATTTGCGCGAAGCAAAACTTATGCTGGATTGGAATTTCCGAACGGAAGTCGGAGAAGAAGCGCTTCAAGGCGTATGCAACTACCTCGACGTAGAATACATACCGCGCACGCTTGAGAATCATCCTCTGCTAAAACAAGGCTCAAGCGGAAATTTTGTATCTTTGCTGCAATTTTTATTGCTGAATTACGGCTACGATCTCGACACCGACGGCATTTTCGGCCCGAAAACTGCCGCCGCCGTACGGAGATATCAACAGGACAACGGGCTCGCGGTAGACGGCATAGTAGGCCCAAACACATGGAAGTACCTATTGTTTTTGCCGACCTATCCGACGCTCAGGCAGGGCGACGGAGGCACATACGTCCGATTCATGCAAAGCAAACTGGAAAGCAAACTCTACCCGGTCGGCGAGATCGACGGGATTTTCGGCAGCGCAACGCTTTCCGCGCTAAAGGCGTTTCAACAAGAAAACTCGTTGGTCGCGGACGGCATCGCTGG
>CANREO010000017.1 GCA_947629635.1 uncultured Clostridia bacterium | reverse complement strand
CAAAAAAGTTGCTGTATAGACTCACCGTAGAAAAGGGCGTTGACAGACGGATCGCCGAAAATGTTTTGGCAGATGTGGTCGACGATGAATTCGAGCGCGAAAGATGCGTTGAGATCGCAAAAAAATATGCCAACCGCAAGCGGCTCGATATTGTTGCCGACAGACAAAAAATAGGCGCGTACTTGTATCAGAAAGGCTTCGACGGAAGTCTGATAAACGAGACTCTTGGGACATGGGACGTTGACTGAAACGTCCTGTTTTTTTAACGTTTGGCAAGTCGTCGATATTTTGCAAAAATTATTGTAATTATAAAAAAGTTTTGTTATAATATATAAAAGTTGACGAGGAGGCATATCTTATGACAATCGAAATTTTCGGCAAAAACTACAATCCCAGCGAATCTTTGAAAAAAATCACCGCTAAAAAGTGCGAAAAACTTGCAAGACGCTTCAAAAACGACGAAGACGTTTCGCTGAAGTTTACGGTTACGCGCGAAAACGACGATTATACGACGGACGCTGTGCTTACAAACCGCGGTGTCGCATATCGCGCAAGCGCCGCGTCGGCATCGCCTTTTGACAACCTCGACGAGGTCGTGCCCAAACTTGTGGCGCAAGTCAATCGTCAAAAGGACATTTGGGACAGCCAAAAGACGTCTTCGGCAAAAGGCGAGGAGTGATCGACATATGAAAGTAGGTATTTCCACAGCTACGTTTTTTCTTAAAGAATTGACCGAGGACTCGTTCTCGGTCATTCAACGCTGTGGAGGGGAAACCGCCGAAGTATTTTTGACGACCTACAGCGAATATGAACCGAATTTCATAGATTTGTTGAACGAGCGCAGAAACGGACTGGAAATATATTCCGTCCATTCGCTGAACACTCAATTCGAACCTCAACTTTTCAACGGCGCGGCCCGGACTCGAAAAGACGCGGAAACTCTTTTTCGCAAAGTCCTTGCGGCAGGTCAAAAGTTGGGCGCAAAGGTATACACTTTTCACGCGATAGCGCGTCTTAAAAAAAATGCGCATCCCGACCCCGTGTCGTTTGGCAAAAGGCTTGAACAACTTGCCGAAATCAGCGCGGACTACGGCCTGATTTTATGTCTTGAAAACGTCCATTGGGCTTCATTCAATACTCCCGAATTTTTTTCTTTGATAAGAGATTATGCTCCTTCTGCAGGCGCTGTGCTTGACATTAAGCAAGCAAGACAGTCGGGTTACGATTGGCGCGAATATCTGGACGTCATGGGCGACGCGCTAAAAAACGTGCATGTGAGCGATGTGGACGAAAAGGGAGATATAACTATGGTGGGAAAGGGCGTTTTCCCGTTTGACGAACTTGCCAAGCGGCTTGACGGAATGAGCTATCGCGGCCCGTTGCTCATAGAACAGTATGCGAAAAATTACGACAGCTACGAGGAAGTGGCTCGGTCGGTAAAATATTTGAAAAATATCATCGGAGGCTTAAAATGCAACTTAAATTCGACTTCAACAATATGATGGACGGCACCTTGAAAGAACAGGGTATTTCCGAAAAGGAGCTTGACGCCGTCAAAGGCATCGCCAAGGACGCATACGCATATTTTGAAAAAAATCGCGGCACCGGCTGGATGGGCTGGTCTGAATTGCCATACAATCAGGCAGAAATAGTCGGGGATATCATATGCACCGCGGCAGAAGTAAGAGCGAATTTCAAAAATTTTGTCGTGCTCGGCATCGGGGGCAGCGCGCTCGGGCCAATGGCTGTATTCAATGCGCTGTGCCACTTGAGATATAACGAACTCGATCCATCTAAGAGAGGAGTAAGATTTTACGTTGAGGACAACGTGGATCCCGAGCGTATGTATGCGCTTTTGGATGTGATCGACGTGAAAGAGACGATGTTCAACGTGATCACGAAGAGCGGAGCGACATCCGAGACGATGAGCCAATATCTTATCATTACGGATATTTTGAAGAAAAAATGCGGCAAGGATTGGGCGAAGCATATCATCGCCACAACTTCCGAGAGCAAAGGAAACCTCATCAAGCTTGCCAAAAAAGAAGGATTCAAAACATATTTTATCCCGGACGGCGTAGGCGGTCGTTTCAGCGAACTGTGCCCCGTCGGGCTCTTGCCGGCGGCTGTGCTCGGAATAGATATCGTCGGACTTTTGCGCGGCGCCGCTAATATGGACAAGGCGGCGAACAGCTCGGACATATATAAAAATGCGCCCCTGATGGCGGCGGCTTTGCAATATATTGCGATGGAGAAGAAAGGCAAAAATATCTCGATCATGATGCCGTATGCGGACAGTTTGAAGCTTATGGCGGATTGGTATTGCCAACTTTGGGGAGAGAGTTTGGGCAAGGCGAAGGATCTGGACGGCAACATAGCGCATAAAGGACAGACTCCCGTAAAAGCTCTCGGCGTAACCGACCAACATTCGCAAGTGCAGTTGTATACCGAAGGGCCATACGACAAGGTGATAACGATAATCGGCGTTGAAAACTTCCGCAAAGACATGCTGATCGCGGACGGCGCCGAGGAATTTGCCGACGTCAACTTCCTGTGCGGACATACGATGGGCGAACTTATAAATACGGAACGGCGCGCCACGGAATATGCTTTGACTCGCTCCGGTCACATGAACAGGACGATAATGCTTGACAGCGTCAACGCCGAAAGCATAGGCGAATTGCTGATGTTCTTCATGCTCGAGACCGCCTATTGCGGAAAGATGCTGAATATAGATACTTTCAATCAACCCGGAGTCGAAGAGGGCAAAAACGCGACATACGCCATGTTTGATCGCAAGGGCTACGAGGCCAAGAAGGCGGAGCTCGAGGCAGCGCCCCAAAAGAACGAAAGATATATTATTTGAGCGGCGAAAAGGTTGCGCATACCGGACACAGTGAGACGTTTTCGGTACACAAATCGAAGTATTATATATACGAAATAAAACTTTGAGAGGGTATTATGTACACGTTTTATGCGTTTATGAACAGGATGAAGCTCATTCAGAGGTGGAATTTGATGCGCTCAAACATCAAAGAGGACCTCATGCAACACTCAGCATCGGTGGCGATCTTCGGGCATGCGCTGGGCATCATACGCAACACACTGTACGGCGGCAGCGTCGATGTCGACAAAATTGCCGCGCTCGCGCTTTATCATGATACTGCGGAGGTCGTCAGCGGCGATCTGCCAACGCCCGTTAAGTATTACAACGACACGATGAAGGGCGCGTATTCGGATATAGAGAGCATGATAAATCAACGGCTGCTCGATTCGTTGCCGAAGGAGCTTGCATCCGAATACGGCGGTTATATCACCCCCGATGAGAGCAGCGTAGAATATAAGCTTATGAAGATCGCCGACAAACTCTCCGCATACGTCAAATGCGCAGAGGAAAAACTGCTTGGCAACAAGGAGTTTGACAAAGCTTTCAACCGTCTGCAAAAGGTTTTGGACGCACAGAGGGAGGAATATCCCGAGCTCGGATACTTTATGGACAACTTCATGGAAGGCTTCAACGAGTCTTTGGATATCTTGTGATATGATAGAGTTGAGGGGCGTCACAAAACAATATTTGTATGGTGCTCGTCTCTTCGGCGCCGTAGATATGCGAGTGGAAAACGGCGAGATAGTGGCGCTTGTAGGGGAAAAGGGCAGCGGAAAAACTTCGCTGTTGAAAGTGATGGCGGGCGTGACGGATTGTGAGGGCGAAGCTCTAATAGACGGCGCTCCGATAGGCAAAAGGCCGTATGACGTGCAGTTGATCTTCGACGATATGGCGATATTCAAAAATCGAAGTTGTTATTATAACCTCGCATATCCGTTGAAAATAAGAGGATTTGACAAAGCGCAGATCGATGAGCTCGTAAGAGCGGCCGCGGAGCGATTGGGGATAACCGCTTGTCTGTGCGAAAGGGCGAAAAAGACGTCGAATATAGACTTAAAAAGGCTTGCTCTTGCCAGACTTTATATTAGAAAGGCGAGCAATATACTTATAGACGACATTACGTCGGAGCTGACGGCGAGAGAGGCGGAAGAACTATGGAGTCAAGCCGTTCCAATACTGCTCGAAAAGGCGAAAGAGGGCGCCGCTGTGATTTTTTCGACGGAAAGCTACGACGAAGCTCTGTCGATAGCGGACAAGATCGCCATATTGTGTTTTGGAGAAATAAAGCAATTCGGCAGCGCTGACGACATTAGTTCCGCGCCTCACAACGTTTGGGCGGCGCAGGCGACGGATAAATATTTCCGTTTCGAGAGAGTCGGCGCGAACATTAGGGACAACAAACTCATCTTGACGACGGAGGACGGATATTGTTTGGACGCAACGCATCTGCGCGACAGATTGTTGCCGGATTATCTCGACAGACCTCTGCTTGCAGGTTGGCACGGCATTAATTATGCGGAGGTAGGGGCGAGAATGGAGAGAGCGCTTTACGTCGTCAGAGAAGGAGACTATTTCGTGCACGCCACTCAGTCGGGGCATAGGGTGGTTCTGCCGTATAGGCGCGACGAAGTGTGCACTTTGCCTGTTGAGGACAAAATTATGCTGTTTGACGTAAGGGGAGAAAACAGCGTTTTGAAATAAAACGCACGCGAGGCGATATGGTAATTCTCGGTATAGACCCAGGGCTTGCGACTATGGGATATGGCGTAATAAATGCTGAACGCGGCAACTTTATTGCCGTGGATTACGGCGTTGTGACCACTCCTAAGGAGTTGACTTTGCCCGAGCGTCTGCTGCAACTGGAGGAAGGCGTCAAAGAGCTCATAGATACTTTCAAACCCGACAATATCGCTATAGAAGAATTGTTTTTTTCCAAAAACATCACGACGGGCATCCCTGTCGCCGAGGCAAGAGGCGCGATATTGCTTACCGCTGTCAAAGTTTTGGGGCGCGAAGTGTATGAATATACTCCGAATCAAATCAAGCAGGCTATCACTGGCTATGGCGGAGCGGACAAAATGCAGATGCAACACATGGTGCAGGCTTTGCTACGACTAAAAAGCGTACCGCGTCCCGACGATGCGGCCGACGCGCTTGCGGTTGCGCTATGTCACGCGCAGACGGGAAGAATAAATTCCGATTTCAAAATACGCTAGGAGGAGATCAAATGTACAGTTATATATCCGGAAAGGTCGTGGACAAGGGGCTGTCCTCTATCGTGATAGATAACGGCGGTATAGGATATGAACTTGGAGTCAGCGGCAACACCTTGTATGACGTCGAATTGGGAAACATCGCAAAAATATATACTTATCTGTATGTCAGAGAGGACGAGATGACGCTGTACGGTTTTTCCAGACAGGAGGAGAAGCGCCTGTTTTTGAAACTCATAGACATTAGCGGCATCGGGCCCAAAATGGCGATGCAAATTTTAAGCGGTTACGACCTAAGAACGTTGACTGTAGCCATAGCGAGCGGCGACATTAAGACGCTGACGAAGATAAAGGGGTTGGGCAAAAAGACGGCGGAACTCATCGTACTGAGCCTGAGAGACAAAGCGGCGGACGATGTGACTGATTTTGTCGCGGAAAATTCGGTCGGAGCAGACGCCGATATTGCTTCCGCAGTGTTTGCGCTTGAAAGTTTGGGCATATCAAAAACAGAGGCGGTGCGCGCTGCAAGCGAAGCGGTGAAATCGGTTAAGGGCGTGGAAAATATCATCGCATATTGTCTCAAAAATTTAAATAACGCGTTTTAAGTAGCGGAGAAGATATGATAAAGTCACAGTTTTCAAAAGAAAATCAGGATATCGACATTGCGTCGAGGGTGATGAGCAACATTGCCACGAATGACGACGACAATGAAAATACCCTACGCCCTCACAGCATGGCGGAGTATGTAGGACAGTCCAAAATAAAAAAGAATTTGCAGGTTTACATCTCCGCTGCCGTCTCCAGAAACGACGCGCTCGACCATGTGTTGCTGTACGGCCCTCCGGGGCTTGGCAAGACGACTCTCGCACATGTGATCGCAAGCGAATTGGGCGCGCAGATCAGGGTGACAAGCGGCCCGGCAATAGAGCGCGCTGCGGATCTTGCAGCTATTTTGACCAATCTTGAAAAAGGCGATATACTATTTATAGACGAGATACATCGACTCAATCGCAATATAGAGGAAGTTTTATATCCGGCCATGGAGGACTTCTCATTGGACTTCGTGTCCGGCAAGGGCCCTATGGCGCGGAGCATACGATTGCCGCTGAAACATTTCACGCTCATAGGCGCGACTACCAGAGCCGGCATGCTGTCGGGTCCGCTACGCGACAGATTCGGCATGATGTTGCGCCTCGAGATGTACACTCCCGACGAGCTTATGCACATCGTTACGCGTTCTGCGAGCATACTCGGCATATCCATAGAAAAGGAAGCCGCATACGAACTGGCGGGACGTAGCCGTGGCACTCCGCGAATAGCAAACAGATTGTTGCGCCGCGTCAGAGACTTTGCGCAATATGAAAATCTCGATCGCATAAATTTGGAAATCACGAAGAAAGCGCTTGCTTTGATGGATGTGGATGAACTCGGGCTGGATGTCACTGACAGGAATGTACTCGAGGCGATTATTGACAAGTTTGGCGGCGGACCCGTGGGGCTGGACACCTTGTCAGCGGCGACGGGAGAAGAGGCGTCGACGATAGAGGACGTAGTAGAACCTTTCCTAATCCAGCTTGGCTTTATAAGTCGCACGCCTCGCGGTAGGATGTGCACCAAAAATGCATATGAACATCTCGGAAGGGAGTTTACGGAATAATGGACAAGAATTTTAAGAGCGGATTTATATGCATTGCGGTAAGTCTACGCTGACCAACGCGCTCGTAGGCGAAAAAGTATCCATTGTATCCTGGAGGCCGCAGACTACGCGAAACAAGTTGCTCGGCATACTCAACGGAGACGACTATCAGATGGTGCTCATCGACACGCCCGGCATACATAAGGCGCGCAACAGATTGGGCAACTACATGATGCAGGCGGTGGAAAACGGGCTCAAGGATGTGGACGCCGTAGTGTATGTCATTGACGCTGCCAAAGGCATGCAACGCGAGGATTATGAATTTATGGAAAAAAATGCCGCCAAGGCTCCGTTGATCGTAGCGTTGAATAAAACAGACGCCGTCACGCAACAGACATTGTTCGAGACGCTTCAAAAGCTCAACGGGGTCGTCGGTCTCAAAGCGGTCGTTCCGATAAGCGCTAGAAAGGGAGAAAATCTCGAGCCGCTTATGAACGAACTCAAGGAAATTTTGCCATACGGCGTTCCTATGTATCCGCAAGATGAATATACCGAAAGCTCTATGCGCTTTTTGGCGACGGAGATCATTCGTGAAAAGGCGTTGTATCTGCTTGACAAAGAGGTGCCGTACGGCATAGGAGTGTATATAAACAAATTCGAAGAGCGCGAGGAGGCGCCGATATGCGATATAGACGCGGACATAGTGTGCGAAAAACAATCGCATAAAGCCATAGTCATAGGCAAAGGCGGCGAGATGCTCAAAAAAATAGCCACGGAAGCGCGAAAAGACTTGGAAAAAATGATAGGGTCGAAGGTATTTTTGACGCTGTACGTGCGAGTAAAAGACGAATGGCGCAACGACGACTTTGTGTTGCGCGAACTGGGATACGATATAAAACAGCTCAAAAAAGAATGAATAGCAGCCCGATCTATGCACATACTAATGCCATGACCGAAAAGGAACTTTGGCAAATGTTTGCAAAGACGGGCGATGTGGAGTGGTATTCGATGTATCGCACGCTGAAAGAGTCAAAGTGCGACGAAAATAAAAAATAACCGTCGCGTCGCGTATGCAGACTGCCGAAATCAAAACCAAAGCGATAGTTGCAAGGGCCGTGCCCTATGGCGAGAGTGATATGATAGTCACTCTTGTCGGCGTTGACACGGGCACCGTTACAGCTACCGCGCGCGGATGTCTGAGGCGAGGAGCAAAACTGAGATACGCTGCAGAGCCTTTTAACTTCGGCGACTACGTGCTTGTGGGCAGAAACGGAAGATATGTAATAACCGAATGCAGTCAAATCGATTCTTTCAACGCAGTGACAAGAGATCTTCAAAGTTATTATGCGGCGTTTATGGTGCTTGACGCGCTGACCAAGTTGTGCGCCGAGCCGCAACCGAGCATTATGTTGGCGGCGCTTAAAACATTGCAGAGATTGGCTTATACAACGGATGAGACCGACTGCGCCGTGACGGACTTTTTGCTTGCCGCGCTCGAAGAGAGCGGCAACAGACTTGACTTCAAGCACTGCAATATCTGCAAATGTCAACTTGATGAGGAAGCATATTTCAATGCGGCGGACGGCATAGTGTGCAAACATTGTAAAAGTATTGACGCCGTGCCAGTTGATGCGGCGTGCAGAGCATATATAGCCGGCGAGCGAGGGGAAACCTCGCACGCTCTCAGAGTGAAAGCAAATATATTGCTTTCGGAATTTGTATACTCTATGTCGGGGGTGCGCATAAACCCTCGTTACTTTACGGAGCAAATATGACACACACAAAGCTAAGAAAAATCACTGCGTTTTTTTGCATTATCGTTGTTTTGACGATGAGTCTCGTCACGCTTGTCGCTTGCAATAAGACAAAGAGCATAGTCGACATCTTCAAAAGCAGAAACAGCTTGACGGAATTTAAGGATAGCAAACTCGAATTTACGCTTCCGGCACAATGGCAGGTATACACCACGTCCGCGACCTCGACGGGGCAGGCCATCGATGCAAACAGCGATGTGGGCTACATACCCGAAGAGAATGCTTTTGTCATCACAAACGGTCAGAATCTTTCCATAATACGTTGCGACGACAGCAGAATATATTATAATGACGGAGGAATCAGCCCCCCTGCAGGTATGATGTTTCCGGATTACGTAGGCATTAGAAGTTTGCGCGTAGAGCGCGGCCTCATAGCATGCGTGCTTGCCGACGGACATGCGTGCGTGTTCGATATGCAAGGAAAAGAGGTCGTGGCAAGAGAAAATACGAGGAACGTTTCCAATCAAGGCATTGACAATATAATCAAGATACTTGACGGAGGACTCGTCGCGATCAATTATAACTATGACAACAGAGGCATAAACGGCTTTACGTCGATTTACAGGCCCACGAACAACGGCGGAGAACTTGTTTGCCGTATACAAAACGAAAAAAATACGCTCAGCGCGGTCACCGGGTTCGACAATAAGTATGTCGTTGTGACGGGCAACGACAACGGGGACTATATCTTCCGTATTCCCGATCGCGCGCCGTCTGCACTTACAAACACCTATCCGACGGAAAACGGAACCGTCGCAAATAACGGTCAAAGCAACTATTACAGCGAAATAACTTATATCGGCGGCGGTAAGTTCTTTATCCACGAAGACTGGACGGTGGATAATAAAGACGATTGCATTTATGTCGACGACAGCGGTAAATTTTATACGTTTTCAAGACATATTTATACTCCGGACAACGACAAGCGTAAAGAATATAAGGACAATAAGGATAAGTTGTTTATTCAGCTCAGCAACAACTATTATCGCGACGGCAAGGCCGGCATTTCTACCGCCACATATTTAAATGACGGTTATACTTACGCGTCCTACGGTCTGACCATAAATAGGACGACAAAAAAGGCATATTACGATCAATTTATCCTTGATTCCGATCTTGATGTAGTTATGTCGCTTACAGGCAACTATGGAGTCAACATCAAAGGACAGACAAAGGACAAAGTGGGGCATTTCGACCTCATAATGACCGCAACGGACGGATACTATTATATTCCGTATTTGCCAAGCGAGATCAATATTTACGACAGCAAAGGCAACAGGATCGGACATAACGATCGCACGCAAGTTTTGAGGCAGGAGCTCAACGGCAACGTCATAATCGCCGCAATCCCCAATCCGGACAGCAGCACTTCTTCGCTTTACGGGGCGTTTTCATTGAACGGGAACGAGATCATACCTTTTGAATATACGAGTCTGTCCGCTTTCAGGGGCTCATATACGATTGGCGAGAAATATGATTCGTCTAGCAGAAGCAATAGATTGTATCTGCTGGATATCACGGGAAAGACGGTAGAGAAAATGAGCGATGGTTCCACGCAGCCTCTCTCCGATATCGCATTGGATAAGAACAATAGAAATATGTATGCCATAGGTTGCTATATGTTCAGAGTCCAGCGCGACGGGCAGACATATTTCGGCATAAAAAATCTCAATCCGAATATGGCGGCAAACATTATAATGCCGGCAACTATGAAGGAAGGCAGCGTGCTGTATGCTCCGAGTTCGGCACCCGGAGAGGTGTTTGTATTTGACAAAATTTATGAGGGGAATCAAAAGGATCCTTCTAACTATATTTATGACGTATACAGGCTGACAGCATGATATGAAAACGTTGATCGTCGACCCAAAATCTTATATCGACAAAGCGGCGGAGCTCATCCTGAAGGGTGAGCTTGTCGTTTTTCCCACGGAAACCGTATACGGATTGGGCGCGGACGCCTTCAATCCCGACGCTGTGGAGAAAATTTTCGAAGCAAAGGGCAGACCGCAGGACAATCCGCTTATAGTACATATTTCGCGAACAGAACAGGTCGAGAGCGTCGCTAAAGATATCCCGAAGGCGTTTTATACGTTGGCACAGCGTTTTATGCCGGGGCCATTGACTGTGATATTGCCTAAGGGGGACAAAATTCCGTATACTGTCACGGCGGGCGGAGATACGGTCGGTGTTCGCATGCCGGACAATGTTTGGGCAAGGGCGCTCATAAGCGCGTCACGTCCGCTGGCGGCGCCGTCTGCAAACATATCAAAACATATATCGCCGACTACGGCATTACACGTCTATGAGGATCTTAACGGAAGAGTACCCATAATTTTGGACGGCGGAGCTTGCAGAGTGGGCATCGAGAGCACCGTGCTCGATTTGACGGCCGAGATCCCGACGATTTTAAGACCCGGAGCTATAACCGCGGATATGTTGGCGCCGATTTTGGGCGAGGTGACGGCAAGCGGCACAGTGATAAAAACCGCAAAGTCTCCGGGCATGAAATATCAACATTATGCGCCCGGCGTCCCGACATTCACGGCGCAAGAGATGCTACGCGCAATTGCCGAATACGACAAATTCGCGGCAGAGGGTCTAAGACCTGTGATCATAGCGCGAGAGGTATCTTGCGGCATGCTCGGAAATAGAGCGCATATAAGCGTCGGCAGTACGGGCGAGGAATTTGCAAATCGTATTTATGCGGCGCTCCACGACGCGGAAAAATGTTATGACAGAATAATTGTTGAGGAACTTGGCGACAGCGGCATAGAAAATTCGGTTATGAACAGAGTTTTTAAGGCTGCGGGCGGACATAGAGTATGAAAGCGCTTATCGTATGTTCGGGCAATACATGTAGAAGCCCCATGCTGACGTATATGCTTATTAGTCGCGCAAAAGAGTTTGGAGTTAAGTCGGAATTTCTAAGCGCGGGGCTATGCGCCGACGGACGACCGATGACAAAGTACGCCGAAAAGATATTGGATAAGCATAGGATAGCGCATCCCGAGCATATATCGCGAGCATGCGACGAAAAAGCGCTCGGAGAAGCGGATATAATTTTCACTATGACCCAAGAGCATGCGTCGGCGCTTGCAAAATACATCTCCCCCACAAAGATAGTCCCACTTTGCGCGATTTTAGGCTATGACGTGCCGGACCCGTACGGCAAAGGATATAAGGCGTATTGCGAAACGTATGATATTTTGGAAGTCGCCGCCGATAAAATTTTGATGCTTTGCAAAAAGCTTGAGATGCACAAAATCGAGGTTTAACCTCGATTTTGTGCATATAAACCTATGATTTTATCATATAGAGGAATACAACTCTTCAAATATTTTCACATGCATTTCTTCATCCAAGATTATGCGTTCTATAAGCATTTTTACACTTTCGACATTTGCATTCAGTATAGTGCGTTCATAATTGGAAATGGCAGCTTTTTCCGCCTGTATGTTGAGCAACAAAAACTTTTTCGGGTTGGGCGTGTAGTTTATGTAATTGCCGCTCCAGTATGATCTGGATCCTATCATAGGATATCCGCCGAGACTGTAAATCGCGCTTCCCAAAAGCCGGTGATGCTGCATTTCGCATTTTGCGACGCCCATAAGCGTTTTGCTCAACTCTCCTTTGAATGGGGTGATATAGCTTTGAAAGCAATATGTCAGTACGGCAGTCAGTTCGCCCGCCGCTCCTCCGTAACTCGGCATCAGCAATTTCGCCTCTGCCAGATTATCCTCCGGTTCAACTTGCGGATAGGGTAGTTCGCTCGCAAACTTGATCGGTTCCATGGCGCCTCCGTTTTTGTCCATTATATGAGCGAAGAGCCGAAACGGTGTACTATAATATTTCATTTAATATTTTTTACACCTAAAACGCTTGCAAAAAACAGTACCTTATGCTAAAATCACAAAGTACACTCGGAGGTGGATATGTTGGACAATCTCAACGCATTCTTACTCGCAGCGGCAAGCACAGTGCAAAATCAGCTCACTTATGAAACGAGAAGAGCCGTCATCATCGCGTTCGGCGTGCTTATGACTTTGGCTTCCATTGCGATCATTGTCATCATCATGCTTCAAAAGGGCACAAACGACAACGTTGGAGTCATTTCCGGCGCTTCTGACACATATTATGGCAAAAATAAGGAGCACAACAAAGAGAGCAATCTCAAAAAGGCGACTTTCGGACTGTTCGCTTTCATAATCGTATGCGCGATCATATGCGTGGTTATCGGCGTTGTCGGTAATGAATAATTGTAACAATTGTCATGACAGTCCGCTCAAGCGGACTGTTTTTAATTGACAGAGTTTGTAGAATCAGAGGAGATTATGCAAAAGATCGTTGCCACAAACAAAAAAGCGTATCACGATTATTTTGTCGAGGATACTTACGAGGCCGGCATAGTGCTTAAAGGATGTGAAGTCAAATCCATTAGGCTCGGCGCCGTAAATTTGCGCGACAGTTTTGTCATAATCAAAAACGGAGAGGCGTTTCTGCTTGGCGCGCACATTTCGCCATACAAGATGGGAAGCTATTATAACGTCGATCCTAGGCGCACGAGAAAACTGCTGTTGAATCGCTTCGAAATAAACAAGTTGCGCGGCAGGGTGGAACAAAAGGGCTATACGCTGATACCTCTCAAAATATATTTTAAAGACGCCCTCGTAAAAATAGAGTTGGGGCTGTGCAGGGGCAAAGAACTGCACGACAAGCGAGCGTCCATTCGTGAAAGAGAGAACGATCGCAATATAAGACGTGTGATGAAAGAATACAATGCTCGCTAGCAATTGAAAATCCGCACGATTTACATCAATAAATAAAAAGCCCCGTTCGGGGCTTTTTATATTTGTGAATTATAATAAAATTATCTGTTT
>CANREO010000016.1 GCA_947629635.1 uncultured Clostridia bacterium | reverse complement strand
CTGTATCAATCCAAAGTGGCATGCAGCGGCATAGCTATGGTTGCCAAGCGCCCCGAGGAGAGCGGCAAGGCGATAATTTTGACCGTCATGGTTGAGACTTACGCGGTGCTTGCTCTGCTTGTGTCGTTGTTGGCAGTAATGATGCCCGCCGACGAAAGCTTGCTCGAGGTCGCTACGACGGCCGCTATGATTGGCTGATAACATGAGTAAAGAAGCTATAATTGACAAAATACTGAGCGACGCGCAAGTCAAGGCCGAATCGTTTAAGCGCGAGCAAACCGACGTTGCGGATGAGATAATAGCAAAAGCGGCTGAGGAATGCAAAAGCTATATCTACCGTTTTGATCACGAAACCGACGTTCTCGTGGAAGATTTGCTTACGCGGTCCGTCACTGTGGCGGAGTTGGACGCTAAAAAGTTGATTTTGGGCGCAAGAAAGCAGGTGCTTGACGACGTGTTCGCGCGAGTTCTGGAAAAGCTTAGTTCGCTCGACAAAAAGAGACGTAAGGAATTGCTTCTCGGAATGCTTTCAAACGCGGAGAACGGAGACGTCGTCACTCTTTCGCAAAATGAACGGGATATCCTCAAAAAAGAAGATATCGAGCGCTATGCCAAGTCCGCAAAAATCGAGCTGACGCTTTGCGACGAATACGGAAATTTTGCCGGCGGCATGATTTTGAGCGGCGGCGGCGTGGACAAGAATTTTACTTATGAGGTCGAGACCGAACAGTTGCGCGACAGCTTGGAAGCCTCTGTAGCAAAAGAAATATTCAGCTGATATGTCGGATAAATTCGTATATCAAAACGCCCGAATCAAGTCTCGTGAGACAAAACTTCTGACCTCTCAATCTTTGCAGAGGTTGCTTGAGTGTACAACGCTTTCCGATGCGTTCCGCACTCTTTTGGATATGGGTTTCGGCGGCGGCGCGCAGGTCGCGGTAGGCGACTTTGACGCACTGTTTGAAAAAGAGGGCGAGAGACAACTGGAATTTTTGAAAGAATTCAATGTCGACGGCGCTCTTGACGCATTTTTGATACAATATGATTACCTCAATCTAAAAGCATTGTTAAAAGCGAGAGCAGGGGGAAAACTCAAAACTTTTGCGGAGGGATTGTATGCTGTCGAACAGCTTTCCACCGCACTCGAACAAGATAAATTCGAGGAGTTGCCCGTTCACTTCAGACGGGCGGCGGAGTTTGTATGCTCTGGCATCGCGAACGGAACCGCTACTCCGAGGAAGATAGATTGCGCGGTGGATAGAGAGATGTACGCAGATATCGCAGATAGGACAAAACGGCAGGGCAAGCTGATAAGGACATATTTTGAGACGCGTGCGGACTTTGCCAATTTGTCGACATTTATGAGATGCAGGCGATATGCTTTGGATAAGCAGATATATCTCGAGAGCGAGGTGCCCGGAGGAAACATAAGCTATTTGAAGGATATCTACGAAGAAAGCGACGAAAAATTGCTGGAAAGGCTCAAGGGCAGCGTATACTTTGACGCTGTAAAAACATTTGCGGAAGATGGAAATATTCCGTCCTTTGAAGTGGAGAGAGACAATGCGTTGTTGCGTATGGTCAAGTCCGAAAAGGACGATATGTTTTCGGCAGCTCCCATTCTTGCCTATCATTTGGGACGCGTGACGGAGCTTGGGGCGGCCAAGCTCATCATTGCGGGTATAAAAAACAAAGTAGTGCCGTCAAAAATCAAGGAAAGGATGCGTGAGCTGTATGCGTGAAGGTTCCGTTGCGGTCATAGGCGATAAGGATTCCGTGCTCGTATTTAAAGCGATAGGCGTAGACGTCTATCCCGTGGACGGCGAGATACAGGCTCGCGAAAAGGTGCACGCGCTTGCAAGGACGTATTCCGTGATTTTAGTCACCGAACAGGTGGCAAAATGGGCGGAAATGTATATCGCAAGGTATAGCGCCAGACCATATCCCGTCATCGTCCCGATCCCGTCTGCGGAGGGAAGTCAGGGGCTTGGAGAGGCGCGCATAAAAGCGAACGTAGAAAAAGCTATCGGAGCAGATATTCTGTTTGATAAAGAGGATAAATAATGGAAACAGGAAAAATCATCAAGGTATCCGGACCGTTGATAGTTGCCGAGGGTATGGGCAACTGCAAGATGTTTGACGTCGTGCAGGTGAGCGATAAAAAGCTCATAGGCGAAGTCATCGAACTCAGAGGCGATCGCGCCTCCATACAAGTATACGAAGAGACAAGCGGCCTCGGACCGGGCGAAAACGTCTATTCCACAGGGGAGCCGCTTTCCGTAGAGTTGGGCCCCGGATTGATCGAAGGAATATATGACGGCATTCAGCGTCCTCTTGCGAGAATGCTGGAGGTGTCGGGCGATCGCATAGGACGTGGCGTGTCCGTATCGGCTCTTGACCACGCCAAGAAATGGGTGTTTGTGCCTACCGTCAGCGTCGGCGACGAAGTCGAGGCGGGTAGTGTCATAGGCACCGTACAGGAAAACGTTTTGATTTTGCATAAAATTATGGTGCCGTACGGAGTGAGCGGCACTGTCAAGGAAATAAAGGCGGGCGCCTACACGATTGACGACGCCGTTGCGATCATAACGACAAAAAAGGGCGACGTAAAGGTGACTATGCTTCAAAAGTGGCCGGTAAGGAAGGGCAGACCATATAAAGAGAAATTGGCTCCGTCTGCTCCTCTTATCACGGGACAGAGAGTCATCGACACGCTTTTCCCTGTGGCAAAGGGCGGCGTCGCGGCAGTGCCCGGACCGTTTGGAAGCGGCAAGACCGTCGTGCAACATCAACTGGCAAAATGGGCAGACGCCGATATCATCGTATATGTGGGTTGCGGAGAGCGCGGCAATGAAATGACGGACGTCTTAAACGAATTTCCGTCGCTTATAGATCCGCACAGCGGACAGCCGCTTATGAAGCGTACAGTGCTCATCGCAAATACATCGGATATGCCTGTCGCTGCGCGTGAAGCGTCGATATATACGGGCATAACAATAGCGGAATACTTCCGAGATATGGGATATTCCGTAGCAATTATGGCAGATTCCACCTCTAGATGGGCGGAGGCGCTTCGCGAGATGTCGGGCAGACTCGAAGAGATGCCGGGCGAGGAGGGATATCCCGCCTATCTGAGTTCGCGGTTGGCGGAATTTTACGAGCGCGCGGGCATAGTCAAAGTGCTGGGACAGGATAGTACTGTAGGATCGATCACTGCTATAGGCGCCGTGTCGCCTCCGGGCGGCGATTTGTCGGAACCCGTTTCACAGGCAACTCTTCGCATAGTCAAAGTGTTTTGGGGATTGAGCGCTTCGCTTGCATACAAACGACATTTTCCTGCAGTGGATTGGTTGCAGAGTTATTCGCTGTATGCGGACAGACTGAAAAATTGGTATGATGACAATGTCGGAGACGAGTGGATCAAGTTGCGCGCGGCTTGTATGCGCATATTGCAGGAAGAGGCCGCTCTTGACGAGATAGTGAGACTTGTCGGTATGGACGCGTTGTCTCCTTCAAACAGATTGACTATGGAGACCGCAAAGTCCATAAGAGAGGACTATTTGCATCAAAATGCTTTTCATGAGGTCGACACTTATACATCGCTTGAAAAACAGCAATATATGTTGCGAATTATCATGTATTTCCATAATCTGGCAAGCGACGCGTTGGACAAAAACGTGGATATCGAGGACATACTCGAGTTGAAAGTAAGGGAGAAGATAGGCAGAGCAAAATATATCCCCGAGACGGAGATGGCAAAATTTGACGACTTGCTGGCTGAAATAAAGGCAGAAATGCTTACTCTCACCGACGGAGGTGAAATAGATGCTTAAGGAATACAATACCGTAAGAGAGATTGTAGGACCGCTTATGCTCGTGGAGGGCGTAGAGGGCGTAAAGTACAATGAGCTTGTGGAGATAAGACAAAAAGACGGCGATACGCGCAGCGGAAAGGTGCTGGAAGTCAACGGCGACAAGGCGCTCGTGCAACTCTTCGAACCTTCGCAAGGCATAGAAATGGCAACCGCCAAAGCCAGATTTTTGGGACATGGCATAGAACTTGGCGTCAGTGAGGATATGCTTGGCAGAGTCTTTGACGGCATGGGCAGACCGCGCGACGGGGGCGCGCCTATAATCCCCGATATGAAGTTGGATATAAACGGCCAGCCCATAAATCCCGTTGCAAGAGATTATCCTAACGAATTTATCCAAACGGGTATAAGCGCTATAGACGGCTTGAATACGCTTGTCCGCGGACAAAAGCTCCCTGTATTTTCCATGTCCGGCATGCCGCATGCCGAGCTTGCCGCGCAGATAGCAAGACAGGCGAGAGTGCTTGGCAAAGACGAAAAGTTTGCCGTTGTGTTTGCCGCCGTGGGCATCACTTTCGAGGAGGCCGACTTTTTCATCAGCGATTTCAGAAAGACGGGCGCAATCGAGCGCGCGGTCATGTTTATAAACCTTGCCAATGACCCTGCCGTGGAGCGTATTTCCACGCCGCGCATGGCGCTTACGGCCGCGGAGTATTTGGCTTTTGAAAAGGACATGCACGTGCTTGTCATCACTACCGACATCACAAACTATGCCGAGGCATTGCGCGAAGTGTCTGCGGCAAGGAAGGAAGTCCCCGGAAGGCGCGGATATCCCGGATATATGTATACCGATCTTGCCGGTATGTACGAGAGAGCGGGCAGAATAGTGGGCAAGAAGGGATCGATAACACAAATCCCCATTCTCACCATGCCCGAGGATGACAAGACGCACCCGATCCCGGACCTCACGGGTTATATCACGGAGGGGCAGATAATCATTTCGAGGGAGTTATATAAGAAGGGTATCGTGCCGCCGATCGACGTATTGCCGTCGCTGTCGCGTCTTAAAGACAAGGGCATAGGCAAAGGTAAGACAAGAGAGGATCATGCCGATACGATGAATCAGCTTTTCAGCGCATATGCACAGGGCAAAGAGGCAAAAGAACTAAGTTCCATTTTGGGGGACGCGGCATTGACCGACACGGACAAAAAATTCGCCAAATTTGCAGACGAATTCGAAAAACTCTATATTTCGCAAGGCTTTGAGACCAATCGTAGCATAGAGGAGACTCTGGACCTCGGGTGGACATTGTTGAAGCTGTTGCCGAAATCGGAATTGAAGCGCATCAGGGACGAATATATAGAGAAATATCTCGGCGATAAAGAGGATACGCCGGAGGGTTGAAATGGCAAAACTCAATGTTAATCCTACGCGAATGGAGCTAAGAAGGCTCAAAAACCGCTTAAAGACCGCAACTCGCGGTCATAAACTGCTTAAAGATAAATCCGACGAAATGATTCGCAGATTTATGCTTTACATTCGCGAAAATAAAAGGCTCCGCGAGGAAGTCGAAAAAGAACTTCAGGGCAGTTTGAAAGCTTTTATGCTTGCGCGTGCCGTCTCGAATGACGCCTCAATCGAAGAGGCTTTGGCGCTTCCCGGCACGAAGGTAAAACTGGAGACGTCGTCAAAAAGCATAATGAGCGTTGAGGTGCCCGTTTTTCAAATTACGCAAGCCGAACAGAGCGAATTATATCCCTACTCTTTCGCCTCGATGACGGGAGAACTTGACGGAGCGATATCGTCATTGTCGGGACTTTTGCCCAAAATATTGAAGCTCGCCGAAGTTGAAAAAACTTGCAATATGCTTGCGGACGAGATCGAAAAAAATCGTCGACGCGTCAACGCGCTGGAATACGTTATGATACCCCAACTCGAAGAGACAATAAAATATATCACTATGAAACTCGACGAAAACGAAAGGGGAGCTACAGTGAGATTGATGAAAGTAAAATCGATGATAAATCAATGATATTTGCGGCGGATGCGCCGCAAATTTTTTTTATTCGGCGTTTAGCGGTCTCTTTGATCGCTTGTGGCAATTATAAGGCATAAATAACTTGACAGTGTTGTAGTAAAATGTTAAAATTTTTAATAAATATACGTTATAATATGATTTGCATAAGTATATTTAATAATAGCAATAGTTCAAAAAACTGCACACATGTTAAGGAGTAGAATATGTTCGCTATCGAAGACATACTCAAAGTCGGCAAAAAAGTCAATACATATTGCAAAGAGATCGACAAACTCGAACAGGCCAATAGGGAGTCATATGCCAGAGAGGTCGACAATATAACCGCAAGCACTGAAAAGATGCGCGAGGATATGGAGGCGAATTACGCCAAGTTTTGCAAAAAACAGTTTCAACCTGTTCGCGAAGAGTTGAACGACGTCATCGATTTGATCAAAAAAGATTATCCGAATGAGGCGAACAGCGCTCTTACGGCGGCAAAAAAGAAGAAAGATGAATTCCGCGGCGGCGGAGTGTCCGAACTTAAGGAAAAACTTTATGGTTATTTGGCTAAAATCAACTCGTATATTAAAAAGTTGAACGATTTGAATTTCGACGAACTCGTGCCTCCCATACGCATCGAGACGTTCGACGACACATCCGAAGAGTTTACCGCCATTCACGCCACGCAAGATAGCAAGCGCGAAGTATACAAGTACAATGAAAATGAAAAGGCGGCACATAAAGAGGAGTTTATCGATCCCAAGTGCCTTAGCGCTTGGGCAAAGCCGATTTGCCTTGTCTGCGGAGAAGCGTTGGAGTGCCTTGCCGCGTTGGAAAAGAGTCACGAATCATATTTTGATTTTTCCGATTTCGACAAATATATCACAAGTCAAAAAAATGCCTGGCTGTCCGAGACCAAGGCAAGGATGAACAGCGAGTACGACAAAAAATTTGACGACTTTTTCAGAAACGAGGAAGCCGGCGCCATAAAGAGAAGCTTTTTCAGCGAACTTGAAAAGTGTGGGCAGGAATCGGACGTGGATCCCAAGGTCGGCTCCGCAACATACAACGAAAATATAAATATAGGCGATCTTAAATTGTCCGTCGAAAAGGATCGTCGTCATTTGGACTATATCGCGCAAAGCCCTACGCTCAGCAAATACATGGGCGACGGATATATAAAATGTCCTCTGATCCTCGAACTTAAAAAATGCGGAAATATTTTGCTTAATATATCCAACAACGACTACAACAAAAACACAGTGGATTTTGTCAATCAACTCATTTTGCAATTTTTGCTTTCTTTCCCTGCCAACAGGATCAATTTCTGTTTGGTGGATGTAGAGAACAGAATGAATTTTTCTCAATATAAGAGCTTGACGAAAATAAACAACAACATCCTCTTCGACGGCATCATCCGCGACGATAGACAGCTTGAAAACACCATAAAGGATCTTGAACAGATAATGTATAAGATCGAAGACGACAATTTGAGCTATAACAACGTCAAGGATATTTACGAATACAACAAAAAATTCGAGGCGAATCCTCAAAACGTACACTTGTTTGTGCTTGTCAACTATCCGTCCGGCATAAGGGACGACACGGCAAAGCGCATCCTTAAAATTATGCAAAACGGCAATAAAACGGGTATCTTTACAATCATCATAAACAATGATGAGGCCCAATTGTCGCCGGGATTCAAGGAAAGCGACAGCGATCAGTTCTTGTCGGAAGCGTCGGCAAACGCGCTTGTCATAAATAACAGCGGCAGTAAATTTACGCTTGAGATCAGCGCGCCCAACGAGGTCATCCCCAAGAGAGAATTGAACGCCGTGTCGCTCAATTCGATCATAGATATGTTGAAGGATATGGCGGAGAGCAACAAGCAAAAGGTCGTGCCTCTCAGTCAAATGTTTGCGGATACGGATGCGCTTGCAAAGAAGCAGAAAGGCATCGCTCGCTCGGAGGAAGTGTTGGACATCCCGATCGGCGCGAGGGGCGGAGAGATACAAAATTTGTTGCTTAAGACAACCGGCGACGGCTCGGCGCACGCGGTGCTCATAGGCGGTACGGGTTCCGGTAAATCCAACTTGTTGCACACAATCATCATGAGCGCATGTTACAAGTACAGCCCCGAAGAACTCAATCTATATCTTGTGGACTTCAAAGGCGGCGTTGAGTTCAAATATTACGAGGCGAATAAGGTGCGCGAAAAGCAAATACCTCACATTAAACTCACAGGCCTCACAAGCGACCTCGAGGACGGCGTGGCTATTTTGAACAACCTTCATAAGGAGCTCAGGCGCAGGGAGGACGAGTTCAGAAAGTGCAGAGTAGAGGATATCGTGCAATATAAGAGCATAGGCAAGTCCATGCCCAGGCTGTTTGTCATCATAGACGAGATACAGGAATTGTTTGAGCAAGACGACAGGCTGGGACAGAAGGCGATCGATATATTGCGCGAGTTGTTTAAGAAGGGAAGAGCTTTCGGAATCAACATTCTCTGGGCTTCGCAAAACATACCCAAGACGCCCGGTCTCAAGGATAAGGTACTCAGCCAAATCGGCAATAGGATAAGTCTGCGTCTGAACGAGCCTGACGACGCTATAGACATCAAGATCGACCCGAAAGTGGTCAGAAACCTCAATCGTCCCGAAAAGGGTCTCGGCGTCATCAACGATATAAGATATGGCAACGAGAGCGTCGAGTTCCGCGTGGCATATGCCGAAAACAGTGAGAACAGGCAAAAGTATTCGCAATTGATCATAGATAAGTGGAAGTCCGTCAAAGGGGAATTTTCCAAAGAGCCTCTGTATATTGTCGGCGACGATGACGAGCCGTCCCCAATCATGGGCAACACGATCTACAACTATAAGCCCACGAAGAAAGACATCGTATCCAAGTCATTTGACAAATACAGTTTGCAATTGGGACAGGATTATGTCACCGGTCAGCCCTATGCTATGGATATTGCGCTCAGAGAGAGCAAGGAAAACATATTGCTTGCCGGTTACGATATCGAAATTATCAGGGATATGATGGGCTATTCATTGCTGTCTGTTTTGATGAATCATATCACCAACGCCGATTGTTTGAATAAGGACGTCAAGCTCTACTATGCCAACGGCGGCAATGTGATAGAAAATGTATCATCCCCGGCGCAAATCAAAGATTGCATTAAGGAGATTTACAAAAACTACAAGCTCAGGAGCGCGGAATCGGACAATTCGGAGTACGCCAAAAATTATACGCCGTACTTCGTAATAATTCATTCTTTGCAGAGATATACGGATCTGTTCAATGAAAATCCGATATTGCGCTTGAGCGATAAGGAAGAGGAAAAGCCGGCGCCTTCGTTTATGCCGTCAAGCGGCGGACTGGATGCGGCATTAAGCCTTTTTGCATCCGCAAACGCACCCAAAGCAGCGGCCGACAATTTGTCAAACGGAGTACCCGATTCCGTACACTTTGCGGACGCGTTCAAGGAGTTGCTTGACAGAGGCGGCAAATTCGGCGTGCATTTCATCATCTCGATAGACAATCCTCTCGGCATACAGCAGTTGAGCAAAAATATACAGGAGATGAAGTACAAAGTGTTTGTCAAGGGCATCAACGCCAACATCATGTCTCAAGTGCTCGGCGATTATAAGGTGTCAAACAGCCTCACAAATCCCAAAGTTGCGCTTGTCGCTATGCAGGACGAGCATACGAAGATAAGAGTGTACAGATATGAAGATGAAAATGACAAAAACTGGTACTCGACGCTGTGCAAAAACTATAAGGCGTTGATAGAGGGCTGATATGAGCGGCAACGAAGCTGTAATCGATATCGAGGCGCTTGAAGGGTTAGTGAAGGCCATAGACAAGTTGGAAACCAACTTTGACGAGGGCGTCAGATCCGCCATAAAACAAGTTGAACAATGCGGCGCCGGGTGGAGTGACGAGGATTTCGAAAGACTTTCGCTTGCTATGACTGCTCTTACGCACGATGTGGCCAATTTGAAGCATGCGTCGTTGCCGTTGAAGACCAGAGCAAAAGAAAAGCTGGAGCTGATAAAAGAGCTTTACAGCATGAAGATATAGGTGTCATATGTCTAAAACAAAGCTATCCAAAGCGGCGGCAAACAGAGCCATACTGTATTCGGAAGAGGCGCGCGATCGCTTGATGTCAAATATAAATGTGATGAACAACAACGTAAACTATCAATTTATAGGGCTCAAGGATCCGTCGTACAACAGGTATTTGGAACTTTCGGAATCTATGCAGACCATGTTGAAACAGATAGGCGACAGGATGGATGCCGTCGCAACTTATTGCAGACAGGTCATCAAGTGGATCGACGCCTACAACGAGATCTAAGGAGCGCATATGGAAAAGCTTGACCTCAATCCCGAAGCGTTGGACGCTACGGCAAAGATTATAGAAGGCTACTGCGCGCAGCAGATGGATATAATGGACGGCTATTTGACCAACGTCAACTCTTTGCACTCCGAGTGGGACGACGATAGAACTATAGGCATGCTTATGGAGGAAATCATGTCGTTGCGAAAAAACGTGCAGGTGATCATGGAGCAAATTTTGGGCGAATATCCGGCTTATTTCAGACGTAAGGCCGAACTTATAAGATCAAGGCCGACATTGCGCTGAGGATAGAATATGGACAATTATGGCGAGTTTACAGTCAATATAGTGCGACTCAATCAGGAATTGGAGATCGCTCTCGGCGTCTGGGTGGACGAGACGGGTTTTACATATCAAAGCATAAACGATAATCCGGCGAGTTTCGCAAAGGCAATGTGGGGTCTCTTTGATCAAAGCAAGCAGGGATATGAAGCAATGCAACAGAATTACAGACCTGAAGATATCGAATCCCGTCTGGGCAACCTAAACTCAAAATTGGCGGCATTGGTGTGATATGGAGATGAAGACTTCGTACGCTGCCGTGAACAATTTTGCGTGCGGCATAAGAGACGAATACAAAAACATTTTGGAAAAATCAGGCGCATTGCTCGACGCTTGCGAGCGCATGGGATCCGAAGCGAGTTCTGCCGAGAGCAGGGTATCCGGTCAACAAAGCAGAGCAAGAAGTATCGCCGCGCAAGCGAAAGATAAAGCGGATTATTACGAGCAACTTATGGAAGCCGCGTACGAAAAAGTCGAAAAGTACGAAGCCGAGATAGAATATATCTACTCGCATCCGAGGACCGTCACATATACAGACAGCGAAGGCAATACGTATCAGACAACGGAAATAGACCAAGCAGCACTGTCAGCCGCGCAAAGCAATCTTAGCAGAGCGCAAATAGAATATCAGCATTATAAAGATCTTTATGACGCCGCAAACGAGGTGTATAAAGAGGCAAATGCGTTGCAATCCGACCTTGAGACGTTGCATAGGGCAATTTCCATGGTGGATCAACTCATACGCAACAATGTGTTCGAGTTGAAAAAATATCAAAGTTCGTTTGCGGATGAGGCGAACTACAACATAGGCAGTCTTATCGGAGTGATGGACGTCATCGGCTCGTATCTTGCCAGTAAAGACTTCAAGTTGACGACGGGGTTCAGTTTGACTCCCACAGAGGCGCATAAGAGCTCATTCGTTCCAAGCGGCGGAGGGTCGACATCCCGGATCGATATCAATGTCCCGACGCTCAAAGCGGAGCAAAGCAAGGCTGATACACAAGACGGAGAGTTTAAGTCCGATATACATGTGAAAACTCCGAAAACGGTTTCGGTAGTCGGCGCGAGCGTCGAAAAAGACAAAGCCGACGACAAAAGCGAAAAAGCCGCCAAAAAATATCCATATAAATTTTGTCGCGAGCAAATCTGTGTGGAATGCACTCAACAGGATAGGGACGTGGCGGAAAAGTACGCCGAAACGATCTTTGACAGATTTTTCGCAGAAAATTCGCAAGACGAAAAGATGCTGGACAGAGTGTACGGCGATTTGGCAGGCATATGCGACAATTTGTTCGCCGTGAAAGAAAGGCTGAATAAGCGCATGATGTGCGCAATAAGAGTGTATCTCATGCAAATTATCGTCGAGAGGACAAAAATCAAGCTGACGGAGACCAAACTCCGCAAGTTGCTTGCAGGCAGGTGAGTGATGGACGCAATAAACGTTACGGACGCCGCGCTTATAAGCGCCGCGCGTACGCTGGAGAATATGCAGAATGATTTGAACGCTACGCTGACGCAGTGTCAAGACAGCTTGAAAAGGCTTGCCGAAGGATTTTCAAGCGACGATAGGTTTATTTCCGACATAAAAAACTATATCGCCGCGTTGAACACGCTGGGGCTCAAACTTGCCGAGTTTGTCGCCGCGAACAACGAAGCAATTGTCGAGAGATATAAAAAAATGAACGAATACACCGCCAAAGGCTACATAAAAAGAAACTTTGGCTGAGCAATACACATCAAGGAGTATAGCTATGAATTTTGATGCAACCGTAAAAAAAGAGATGGAAAAAAAGTATCTCGATATGTTGAGCGGCACTTCTCCAAATCTCTTTGAGAAGAGCGTCGCCATAGACACATATAAGGAATACGAAAACAAGCGCCAAAAATATTATGAGAGACTTGAAAGGGAGAAGGACGAATACAACGAAGCGCTTGAACGGGTGAAGGCAAATTACAAACGCAGGAAGGATAGGGAATATGCCATCGCAAACGGCGCGGCTAGAGGCAGATTTCACATTGCGCAGATTTGCAAATTCTTTATATTTTTACTGCCTCTTATCGTAGCTGCGCTCATTGGATTTGATGTGTTTTATCCGGCGCATTTAAGAATGGACCACATTATCGAAATGAACATCATGCCCGAGTGGTCGGTGTATTTTGTTTATGCGGTATTCTGCGCGATATGCTTGGGCTTTTCGCTCGGTTGCATCATTTATATGTTCTCCAATGAAGAATTCGTCAGTATAGATCGCAAAGATGAGTTCGGCTACACAGTAAATGATTTCAAAACGAAGTCGGCGAGAAGCCGTATGAAAAGCAAGAACATAGGCGACATCGTTAAATCGGTATTTGTGATCTTCATATCGGCCGGTTTGGCGGCGACAAATATCGTGCTGATTTTGTTTGGTTACGGCACTTATGGTATAAAATTTACAAACGGCAGCGATAGCGCATATATAGGTATGACCCCGGGGGAACAATATGATCTTGATATAGAGAGTTTATCGGAGCGTTATATCGGATACAGCACACACTGGAGTTTTCCTTCTTTCAGAAAAGAAGATACTTATGATAGCCAGGCTAGTTATGTCTATGCGGACAACAATGACGTATATTACGGAATTGCTACGCGTTACACCCTAAAAGGTTGGCGTATAGGCGAAGATTCTTACGGATTGAATGACAAATTCGATTTCAAAAAATCAGTTATAGCCACCGCCGAGTATGATGAAACCAAACTTTATAAGTTCACTTTGGATGTGGAATTTACAGGCCGTAACTATGTTGAAATAGTAAATTATATGGCTGTCTACATTGACAATGAGCTTCAGCCATTAGTCTGGCCTGAAAGCAGAGTCGCGCAATTGACTACGTATCTAGAAGAGGGTACTAAGATAGAGATACGCATTCAGAAAGGTTTTTATAGAAATAGCCAAGTAGAAGTTGCTGTTTATAACGACAGTACACAAACTCCCGAAGATAAGGAGTTTACCACTCAAGATAGCGGCGGCATGTATACTTATAAGTTTACCATCGATAAATGCACGCGCTTTGAGTTTTCATGTAGCTAAATATGAAAGATACATATCCGGGACAAATAGTAAACGGCTTTTTGGCCGGCATGATGATTTCGCTTGGTGGAACCGTTTATCTGGCTTGTTATCAAAAAAATGTCTTTATCGGGGCGTTGCTGTTTTCGATGGGCTTGCTTGTGATATGCTGGAAAGGTTATTCGCTGTATACAGGCAAAATCGGATTGCTGTATGAGGCGCACACCAAAGAGGATATATCCGTATTGTTGCTCGGGCTTTTGGGCAATTTTCTGGCGACCGTGGTTTTCGGATTTATGATTGCTTACACATTTCCCGATTTGAAGACTGTCGCAACCATAGTGTGCACGGCAAAACTTGCCACATCCTACGCGCGTATATTGCTTAGAGCGGTATTGTGCGGCATACTCATCTATCTTGCGGTTGACATCTATCGCAACAATAAAACAGTGCTCGGCATACTGTTTTGTATACCCGCTTTCATCTTGAGCGGATACGAGCACTCCATAGCGGATATGTTTTATTTCGCGGTTTACGGCATCGCCACCGCGGAGTCGTTCGGCATCATTTGCTTAGTGCTTATAGGCAACTCGATAGGAGGTCTGCTGATCCCCACGCTCAAGTTGCTTGAAAAGATAGGTGGACGGCAAAAGAAAACCTTGATGTCAGATGAAAACGCTTAAAAAACAGTCATGAGGTAATTTGTAGTCTCACGGAAGAAGCGCGACGCGGCAAAACCCTTATCGATAGAAATTTATGTCAACATTGTATAAACAGGTTTGCGAATAAAGGCAGACCTTTTATATTATTTTGATCTTCGTATACATAAATAAAAGAGTCTTTATCGTCTAAAAGTTTATGAAAATGTG
>CANREO010000015.1 GCA_947629635.1 uncultured Clostridia bacterium | reverse complement strand
GCAGAGATCACGTGAGTTTTAAGATCATATACCGTCCTGACAAGTTCCTCATCATAAAACTGAGCCAAATCTTCAAGCGAGCCGCCGCCCCTTGCTATGATGATTACGTCATATCCCAGCAGATCCGCTCTTTTAAGCGCGCCCGACATCTCATGCGCTGCGCCTTCTCCCTGCACTCGCACATCCTTTACGACGATATCGATCACGGGATTTTTTCTTCTGATCGTCGTCACGATATCCCTTATGACCGCGCCCGTTTTGGATGTGAAAACCAAAACGTTGCTTGCGTATTTGGGGATCGGTTTTTTGTGCGCCTCGTCAAAAATTCCCTCGGCAAGCAACTTTGCCTTGAGTCTTTCGAATTGCAAAAACAGCAAACCTTTGCCCACCGGTTGAATTGAGTTGACTTGCAAAGAGAGTCTGCCGCCCTTTACGTAATAATCCAACGAGCCGCGCACTATGACACTTTCGCCGTCTTTGGGGTTGTATGTTTTTGAGGCATAAAAGCAAACGCATTGCAACTGCGAATCCTTATCTTTTAACGTAAAATATGCGTGCGGACCGCTGAATTTGAACCCCGAAACCTCTCCGAAAACCTCAAGCCCCTTGAAAATTGCGGAATCGATGCAAGCCTTTATAGTTGCATTGACTTCGCTCACGCTGACAGTATTTTCAGAAAAAAGAGTTTTAGAAATAATTTCCGACATTTTGACGCTTATGCCCGATTTATATTCGGCACAATTCTCGCAAGCACTCCGTTTACAAATTTTCCGGACTTTTCGGTGCCGTATTTTTTGGCAAGTTCAACGGCCTCGTTGATGACAACGGTATCAGGAGCGGTGCCGTGCTCTAGCTCGTAAGATGCAAGCAGGATTGCCACATAATCGGGACGATACAGTCTGTCTATAGTATAACCGACGAGGTTTGAGGATATAAGTTTGTCAAGATCCGGCTTCTCCTCGATTATACCCTTATAAAGGGTATTGATATAATCCTTATCCTCGGACGTAAGTTCGCTCCCGACCGTAAGCAGTTCCAACGTCCAATCATTGGGCGCGTCGTAAAAAGTATATTCAAACAAGAGCTGAAACACGCTCTCTCTTGCAAATCTTCTCATATGCTATTGCTCGACTTCAACGTTCATAACCTGCACATTGACTGATTGTACATTATATTTTGTGGCAGATTCAATTTGATTTTTTACCTTTTCCTGAAGCGTAGCGACAACAGTGGGCACTGCACACCTCGAAGATATGGCGATAAACATATCCACCACGACGCGCTCGTTTGGCAAAAAGTATGCGGACACGGCCCCTTTAGACCGCTTTGCATTCAACAAGGAGATCCCTTCCACTTCCATAGCGGCGTCCGTTGCGAGCGCAGTAATAACTTTTCCGAACACATCCAAATTTTTTGAAGCTTCTTTTGTCATGGCGTCCTCCGAGAGCATTATAACACAATGCAATGTTTATATCAATAAAAAACGCGCGCTCGTAAGCGGCGTTTTTAAGAGAAAATTTATCTCACCGCCCGTTTGGCGGTATAATTTTTCAGTTGTAAGGAGTGATCCTCACATCATTGGGATCGCAAGATACGGTCTCCACAACGATGTCCAAAATTTGATTGGCCTGCTCTTCGGTCATCTCGACTGCGCCTACTACAACGCTCACGCCTCCGTCGCTTATGGCAACGATCGCGTCCTCGAAGCCCTTACCCTGTATGAGAGTCTCAAGTTGTTGCTCCATGCCCATGCGCTTCACAAGCAACATCTTTTGCTCTTCGGCAGCGGCCTTTGCGCTGGCGGAACTGTTTTCGGAATTGACAATTGCATCCAAATACAAAAATTCCGATTCTCTCGTGGCGTCTCTGTTGCTTCTTGCCGCCGCAAAGAATGTTTGAATGACGGCTCCTCCGTCGCCGGGGGTTTCCGTTGCCGACGCAAGCTTGTCGTTGAGCACGAAATTCAACACTCCCGTCGTCACCAACAATACCACCATGATTGACAATACAAGTATCTTCTTTGTCCTTGACTTTATTTTCATATATTCCTCCTATATGATCACAATTTGTTTTTTTGTTTATTTGCGCGTATAGACGTTGACGAGGTTTTTGTCTATCCCAAGTGCGGTGGAGGCCGCGTCCATAAGCCTCAATCTTACGGCGATGTCTCTCGCACCGTCTGCTATTACGATGACTCCTACGATTTTGCCGTCGCTTTGCGTGATCATTGTTTCCACTTCTCCGGCTCCGTCGATATTGCTCAAAATCGCGCTTAACCGCTGTTCGTCGGACGTCATCACGCTTGTCGCTCCGTCGTCCTTAGCGCTTAATGAAGTCATCACGCTAGAATATATGATGAGACCTATTGCAATTATGAATATGATAATGATAATTCGTAAGTTTTTTATTGATTTCAGCTTTTTGAAAAATCCGCTGTTCTTTATTCCGCCTGCAGCCGCACCTTTCCTTTCGTCCTCTACTTGCATAGTTGCCTCCTTTTATGATGTTTTTTGAAAAATATATATGATATCTTCGCTCACATTAAGCCTGTTTTTCACGAGTTCGACGACCTTGTCTTCAGGCGCATCTGTCGTTATATTTACGGCGGCGATTGCAAAAGACATCCCGTCATCGAGCACAAGTTTGACCTCGGCGGCGCATCCGTTTGCCTCGAGATAATTTTCCAATCCTTCCGACAGCTTGGCGCAATAGGATGAATACGTAAGATTTACATACTCGTCGTCCACCTCGAAAGTTCCCTGCGGTTGAGGCGTCCAATCCTTTTTGAAAAGCGACGGAAGCGGCGCTACTATGACCAAAATCACAAGTATGGAAAACGCTCCCCTGACGTACTTAGCCGTCTTGCCGTCCGGCAAAACTATTTCCAGCAGTATTCCGAGGCATATCACTCCGACTATCGATGTAATCCAATGCGCCATAATTTTCCTCTACACGATGTTGCAGGTGCCTATGATAAGCATTAGCAACACGAAAAACAAAAAGCCGACTCCCATAAGAGCAGTTATAAGCAAATTCATATTGCCGGCAACATTATGCAGCAGCGTCGCAACTCTGCTGTCGCCCATCGGCTCGGCGATGGCGGAGGTCAGCCTCAGCGTAAGAGTAAATATAACGACCTTGACGAGAGGAAACAGCAGCGTCGCAAGCAGTATTATAACTCCGCTGTATCCGAGGGCATTTTTGACAAGCACTATGGAAGCGCCCAACAGGTCGAAACCGTCCGAAAGATAACCACCAAGTATGGGCACATAGCTCGATATGGCAAATTTGGCTATATTGAAACCGAATTTGTCTACAATTCCGCCGGTGATGCCCTGGACTGTAAGAAAAGTGGCAAACAGCCCGAATACAATGCCTATCAGCCAAGTTGACGCTGATTTTACAAGCTTGGTCAACTTATCAAGTTTTACAGATTTCGAGATGTTGCCCACTACCGAAAATACTATCGTAGCGACAAACGCAGGCATGATCACCGCAGTCACCAGTTTCATTATAAACGAACTGAGCACCGCCATCATCGGCGTATAAGTAGCTACAGCGGTCGTACCGCCGAGCATTGAAAGTAAAGTCAACAGCACGGGAAAAAGCGCAGACGACAACTTTGTCATTGCGTCGACAGTTACCGTCACCGAACTTATCACTCCGACAATACCCGTCATCAAGACTATGATGATCGCGCAATAGCATACAATATGTACGACTTCCGTCGTAGAACCGTTAAGGAAATCACCTGTCAATCCGCCCAACATGTTTTTCAACAGACAGATGATAATGATGGACAAAAAGCCGGGCAAGAAACCTAAAAAATATGCGCCGAGACTCTTTCCCGCCAACTTCATAAATTCTGAGAAAAAATCCTCGGAATTTCCGTTTACAAGAGTGCGCAAAAGCTCTTTGACGTCGGATATTCCCAGCCCCTGTTTCACATCGGGCGAAAGCGAATTCACAAAGTCCTGCAACTCGTCGGCATTTAATCCGTCTATAGCGTCTTTGACAGCGTCCGACAATTCGTTTATAAGTTCCTCTCTATCCTTGGCGTCATCCGCATATGCAATGCCTTTTTGACACAATTGAAAGATCATAATGCATAAAATCAGTGATAAAACAGCGAATGCGACAAATATATACCTATTTTTATGTTGTGTTGTGCTAGGCGAAAGCAAACGCTTTTCAATCAAAAAGCGGTCGTGCTCTACTGTAGGGACATACAACATTTTTGCAATTTTCATCATATATTCACCAGCGCGGTCACGACGTCTATAAGCGCCGTTACAAGAGATATGCTCATAAGAAAAATGACTATTTTCCCACCGAACTGAAGTTTCTGCGCGATGGATGCGCAACCTGCGTCGGTCGCTACGGAAGCGGAATATTCCGTGAGATACCCGATGCCGATTATCTTCAGCACCGCCGTAAAAATGCCATCGTCAATGCCGCTTTTCTCTACGATATTGTCAAACGCAAGCACCACGTTTTGAAGTGCGGACAGCAGCGTAATGACCATCACAACGCCTGTTGCTATTGTGGCAAACACCGCAAATTCGGGCTTCGACGCACGCAGCAACGTCACCACCGTGACGCCTATAATCGCTATGCCTACAAGTTTAAATATCATACTAGTATAGCGAAAGTATGGATTTCAGCGTATCGAATAGACCGCCCAGCATATCAATGACAAGCACTGCCACAATTATCAATCCAGCAAGCGTGGCGAAAGTGGCGATCTCATCTCTGTCGCTCTTTTTCAATATGACGCAGACGATGGCCGTAAGCAGGCCTATGCCGGCAATTTTCAATATTATGTCACTGCTCATCTTCACCTCATGCCAAAATAAGTATTATCGCAAGCCCCAATAACACGAAAAGTTTGAAGTACATTCCGCCCATACGCTTGCTGTCCGCAGCGCATTGGTCGTATTTGAGCTTAAATGCGTCTCCCTCGCGCCCGATAGCGGCAAGCTGGTCCGATAGCGAGCTCTTTCCCAGGCTCATGAGAAATTGTATTACCTCTTTCTTCTCCTGTTTTTTGAGTATAGGGATCTCTACTTTTTCAAACGTATAGATACTGTCTTTGCCCTCTTTCAACAGTTGCATGCACTGTTCCAGCGTGTGCTCGAAATCTCCCTTCCTACCTTGCAAAAAACTTTGCGCGACCGTGGGTATCGGCGTCTTTTTGAAACTCAACTCGGTGTTTAGCGTCTGCGTAAACTCGTATGCAGATTTGTAAAAGCGCTCGCGGTCCCTGTAACGTCGCTTGATAAGCATGCCGATATAGCAGGCTATGAGCGCCAACAGGCCTCCTGCGATAAGTCTCAATGTGCCACTCATAACTCCGTCACCGCCACAAGTTTTCCTACGGGTTTGAGAACCGCCAAAAGTTCGAAACATTTCAATAGCGGTGAATACAGCTCCGAAGCCCTCAACGCTTCGAGGTCCTCTCCATGTACGGAGGCAAGCACTCTTACTCCGCAGCGCACTATATCACAAATTGCGGCTACCTCTTCCTTGCTGAATATTTCGTCCGTGACGATCACTTCGGGATTCATCGCACGCACGCAATTTTGATACGCTATCGTTTTCGGCACTCCGCTCACCACTTCGGAGTCTCCTATGTCAAGCGTTGGAACGCCGTCCAGCACAGCTGCAAGTTCATATCTCTCATCAATAATGACGGTGTTGAATTTGGACGATATCATCCGCGCAAGTTCCCTTAAAATCGTGGTCTTACCCGCCGAAGGCGGAGAAACTATCAATGTGCTCTTGATCTTTCCATCATTCGTCATCACTTTGTTTACGACGCCGTCGGCGGCGCTCTTCACCTGATGCGGCACTCTGATGACCATATATGCAACATTTTTTATGCCTATAAGTTTTCCGCCGTCGGATACTCCCTCGCCGCCCACGCCTATGCGCACTTTTTTGGAAGGGATATAACCGCGAAGCATCTCTTCGCTTACGGAATATATAGACATATTGGACGCGCGCGTCAGAATGTCCTCTATATCCCTTGCGGTCACCAAATATGGCGCTCCTGCAAATTTTACGCCTATACGCGCCGCGGATGTTGTGAGCATAAGCGCTTGTCTACCCACTCTCAAACGTAATTCTATAAGACGCTCTTCGCCGAGACTGTCGGTAATTGCGCGCGCTAGATTTCCGCATATGAGTCCGTCAAACATACCAAAATATATGAAAAGTCCGCCTCGCATATAGCAAGCGGACAAACAAAGACATTTTTCGTAAACGCGATCTGCGATCAAAAACCAACGATCATCAAATCAAAACGCCAAACCGGCAACAAGCGCACGACTATACTCATATATTTGCGTAATCTATATTCACAACGGTATTTTGATTTCGGACAAGAAAAAATCCTTCCGTCGCAAACGGAAGGGTTTTGTCATAGTATTACGCAAATAATATCCTTAGACTCTGGACATGTATTCGCCTGTGCGCGTATCGATCCTTATAGTATCGCCCTCATTTACAAACATAGGCACCATAAGCTCGTATCCTGTCTCGACGGTAGCCGGTTTTGTGGCGTTCGTAGCGGTGTTGCCGGCAACTGCGGGTTCGCAAACGGTGATGAGCAATTCGACAAAGTTCGGCGGTTCGACCGAAAACGGCGCGCCTTGGAAAAACTTCATTGTGACGGGCATATTTTCTTTGACAAAATTGAGAGCGTCCTCAACCTGAGAGTGATTGAGAGGGATCTGCTCATATGTGTCGGCGTCCATGAAATAATAGAACTCGCCGTCAGTATACAGATATTCCATCGTCTTTGTTTCTATATGCGCAAGCTCGAATTTTTCGGTGGGGTTGAAAGTTTGCTCCAACACGGCGCCTGTCACTACGTTTTTCATCTTCATGCGGACAAATGCCGCTCCCTTGCCGGGCTTGACGTGGAGAAAGTCCACAACGGTCATAATTTTGTTGCCATCATAGAGGAAGGTAACGCCCTTTCTCAAATCGCCTGCCATAATTTGTGCCATAATTTATAATCTCCTAAAATTGTTTTTATTGATAGGCATTGCGCCCTTTTATCTGTTGATCACAATTAGTTCGGTGGGGATACGGCTGACGGGGCCTTCTCGACCGACGATGACCATATCCTCTATGCGCACGCCCATTTCACCTTCGATATAGATGCCCGGCTCTATCGTGACTACCATATTGTCCGCAAGCGTCTCCGTGCTGCCCTTGCCCACGCGCGGAGCCTCATGAATAAGTTTGCCTACGCCGTGACCTGTCGTATGAATAAAATATTTTCCGTAACCGTGCTCTTCTATATAGTCTCGACAGACGGCGTCAAGCGCTTCGCAGGCAAGTCCGGCTCTGACGGCGGCAACGCCCTTCTTTTGCGAATGATAAACCACGTCGTATATCTCGCGTTGCCTTTCGCTTATCTCTCCGAATGCGAAAGTCCTTGTAAAGTCGGAGCAGTATTCATCAAACACCGCGCCCATATCTATTGTTACGAGCATGCCCTTTTCAAGTTTGCAGTCTGTGGGAACATGATGCGGCTCTGCGCCGCCCACGCCGAATGCGACAATCGTCTCGAAAGACAATCCGCTTGCACCCTGCATGAGCACAAATTCTTCAATGAAAGCCGCGACGTCCTTTTCGGTATCACCCTCTTTTATGCTTGACAGCACCGCTTCGTAAGTGTCGTCAATGATTTGTGCAGCACGTTCGATGGCTTTCAGTTGCGCCTCTGTCTTTATAATTTCATTCTGCATATATCGACCCCCGAATTCAAATCACTTGGCGTATTCCACGCTTCTGACTTCTCTGATTACGTTTACTCTTATTTGTCCGGGGTACTCCAATTCGTTTTCGAGTTTTTCGGCGATTTCCTTTGCAAGGAACACCGTATTCGCGTCGCTGACCTGCTCGGGCTTTACCATCACGCGGATCTCTCTGCCGGCCTGAACGGCGAATGTCTGCTCCACCCCGTCAAATGATTTTGCGATTTCCTCCAGTTTTTCTATGCGCTTTACATATGTCTCGAGCGATTCGCGACGAGCTCCGGGACGCGCGCTTGAAATAGCGTCCGCCGCCTGAACGAGCACTGCATCTATGGTTTGAGGCTCTATGTCATTGTGATGTGCGGCGATAGCGTGCACTACCTCGCCGTTTTCGCGGTATCTCTTTGCTATATCGACGCCAAGCTGAATATGCGTACCCTCAAACTCATGATCTATGGCCTTACCTATGTCATGCAGCAGACCGGCGCGCTTCGCGATCTTTGGGTCTATACCGAGCTCCGACGCCATAATTGCCGCAAGCGACGCGACCTCTACAGAATGCTTAAGCACATTTTGCCCATAACTGGTACGGTATTTCAATCTGCCCAATATTTTGATTATTTCGGGATGTAAACCGTGTACGCCTACTTCAAAAGCTGCCTCCTCGCCTGCCTCTTTGATGCCGGCCTCTACCTCGCGGCGCACCTTATCGACCATCTCCTCTATGCGAGCCGGGTGTATACGGCCGTCGGTGATCAATTTTTCAAGCGTCAATCTTGCGACCTCGCGACGCACGGGATCGAAACTCGACAGCGTAATGACGTCGGGCGTGTCGTCGATGATAAGGTCAACGCCGGTCGCGCTTTCGAGAGCGCGGATATTCCTACCCATTCTTCCTATTATTCTGCCCTTCATCTCGTCATTAGGCAATGCTACGACGGATACGGTGCTTTCGGTCGCATGATCGGCAGCACAACGCTGAATCGCTTGCGAAATGATATTTTGCGCCTCTTTTACAGCGTTGTCCTTCGCCTCCTGAATGAGTTGCTTCGCCTCGTTTGCCGCGTCCTTTTTGACTGAGTCAAGAAGTGCGTCCTTCAATTCCTGCGAGGCCTCTTCTTTGGTCATGCCGGCTCTCGCCATTGCGGTATAGATCATCATCGGCGACGGCTTTCCCCAGCTCATCCTCGATACCCTTCAATCTCGCCTTAGTCTCTTCTATTTGTTTTTGTGCCTTTTCCGCCTCGTCCAACTTTTTTTCGAGAGTGGCGTCCTTTTTGTCAAGCGCGTCCTCCCTCTTGTCAAGACTTGCCTCCTTTTGCGAGAGGCGATTTTCTGTGCGTTGCAACTCCTGCTTGCGCTCTTTGGTTTCATGCTCGAAATCAACGCGCATCTTGTTCATCTGTTCTTTTGCTTCGATCATTCCGTCCTTGCGGATGGTTTTTGCTTCAAGGTTTGCTTCTTCGATAATTCTTGCCGCTTCACGTTTGGCATTGCCGCTTTTATTTTGAGAATACAGTCTGTAAACCAAAAATCCTATTGCCGCACCCACAACGAACGTGGCGATTGCTATTCCGGCAATTGCGCCTCCGCCGAGTGCGGAAAGTATATTGCTTAAAATGGTCATAGCCGACCTCCGATTTATATAATCAAAACCTCATATGAAAATCCGATACGGCAAACAGTAGAAGAGCTTTTATATCAAGCGGCGCCAAATACAGCCGCAAAAACCCGAATATATCTATAGCAGTATTGTTTCCAATATTACAGTTTTGTCTTAATTAGTATACAGCATTTATCATATAAAGTCAACGCGCGCGCGAAAAATCTTTATAATATCGCAAAATGTCCTGTTTTTTGAAAAAATCGACATTCGAAAACATTAAATATATAAAAATGCCGAGGCCGTGCGGACCTCGCATTTTTATAAGAATTTGTTTAGTTTTTTACAAAATAGGCATTTTAACATGCAAATATGCACAATAAAATGCCTATTCCGGAATTATTTGAGATTATATTTTTCTCTTATTTTATTATCGAGATCGCTCAGCACTTCCGGATGCTCGTTAAGATATTCCACCGTCTTGTCTCTTCCTTGGCCGATCTTTTCGTCATTGTAGCTGAACCAGCTGCCTGCCTTTTGGATAAATCCGTTTGCAATCGCCATATCGAGCACGCATGCCGTGTTGGATATGCCCTTGCCGTACATTATGTCGAATTCCGCCACCTTAAACGGAGGAGCGACTTTGTTTTTTACGATCTTCGCCGCCACATGATTGCCTATCACGTCGCCGCCATCCTTGATCGTATCCTTTTTGCGGATGTCTATGCGCACGGAAGCATAAAACTTCAAAGCTTTTCCGCCAGTCGTTGTCTCGGCGCTGCCGTATATGACGCCCACCTTTTCTCTGAGCTGATTGATAAATATGATAGTGCACTTGCTCTTGGAAGCGGGCGATGTGAGCTTTCTCAACGCTTGCGACATTAATCTTGCCTGAAGTCCGACGTGGCTGTCTCCCATATCGCCGTCAATTTCCGCTTGAGGCGTGAGCGCCGCGACGGAGTCTACAACGATGATGTCTACGGCTCCGCTTTTAACCAGCGTCTCGACGATATCCAACGCCTGCTCTCCGTTGTCCGGCTGAGAGATATATAAATTTTCAAGTTGTACGCCCAGATTTGCGGCGTATTCGGGATCGATAGCATGTTCGGCGTCTACGAAAGCCGCCGTTCCGCCGGCCTTTTGCACTTGAGCCACGCAATGGAGCGCGACCGTCGTCTTACCCGAAGATTCGGGACCGTAAATTTCTATTATTCTGCCCTTTGGAATGCCGCCTATGCCCAGCGCGACGTCAAGCGTCATACAACCTGTAGGGATGGCCTCTACCTTTTGCACGTTGTTTTCGCCCAAGCGCATAATAGAGCCTTTGCCGAATTGCTTCTCTATTTGATCGAGAGCGGCTTGCAGGCTTTCGGCCTTGGTCTTTGGCTTATCGTTTTTCTCTGCCATAGTTTTTCTCCTTTTTCAACTCGCTGTCGCTTATTGTATTTTATATCATTCGACGCACCGAAAACGGTACGTGATTTATTGCAACCGCATTATATCTCCTTTGAGATATCTGATAAGATAGTATAGCGCCATATGAGACGCCGAAAGTCGAACCGTATTTCTGTCGCCCTTGAAATTGCATTCGAATGCCATCGTGAAGTCATCGCAACCCACGGCAATATAGACAAGTCCGACGGGTTTCCCCTCATCACCGTCAGGGCCGGCAAGTCCCGTTGTGGCAAGCCCCAGATCCACGGGTGCGCAAGTGATGCCCTTCACCATGGCAAGCGCCGTTTCGCGGCTTATCGCGCCGAAGCGGTCGAGAGTAGACTTGGATACTCCCAATCTTTGCATTTTCGAGCCGCTGTTGTAACATACCACGCCTTCGTACAAGCTGCCGCTGATTCCGGGAATTTCTGCCAATAGGGAACATATCTGTCCGCCGGTCAAACTTTCGGCAACTCCGAGCACACGCTTGTTTGCGATAAGCAGGCGCGCCGCGACCGTCTGCAAACTTTCGTCAAAAGCGGAATATACTTCGTTTTCGAACACGTCATATACCTGTGTTCTGACCCTGTCAAACTCCGCAAAAGGAAGTTCCGTGGACATAGTGATTTTTGCGTCCAAACAGTTTTCATCGACCTCGAAAGACACTCCGCTGTCCGCAAAAATAGCCAGCCGCGATTCTATCGACGCCCTGTCCGCTCCGCAAACTTTTACCACTTCGCGTATCATGCGTCTTCTCCGTCGTCCGCTGATTGCGTCGTTTTTTCCAACTCATCTGCGCCGCAGTCTGAGGTATTAACTTCGTTTTCGGCGCCGTCCTCGTCAAAAACGTTTTTGTTTTTGACTATATAATTTACGCCGCTGAAAACAGCCAGCGCCGCGCCTATATAAAATACTATCGTACCTATCCAACCCACGGCGGGATGCAGCCCCGCAAGCATCAGCGCAGTCACGCCGACGTCAAGACAAGTCGTCTTTGCCTTGCCGTAGATGTCTGCGGCAAGTACGACTCCTTTGCGCGCGGCTATAGAGCGAAATACGCTTATAAGCAGTTCTCTTGACAGTATAATACCCGACAAAAGAGCGATTATCAACGCATTGTGCAAATATACGCCGTTCATACTCAATCCGTCGTCAAACAATACTATCAAAAACATCATGACCACTATGATGACTTTATCGGCAAGAGGATCCAACAGTTTGCCCAAATCGGACACGGTGCCCGTCTTTCTCGCAAGATGTCCGTCGACAAAATCCGTAGCGCAACAAATCGCAAAAAGGATCGCCGATACAACGAGCATTGCAACATATAGCGTCCTCTGATCGCGCGCAAGTTCCGCCACAATAAATGCGGCGACTGTGGGAATTATAAGGAAAATGCGCGCAATAGTGATTTTTGTAGCAAGCGTAATTTTCATTGCTTCACCCTCCCCAATAAATCTATGCCGTCCACTCCGACTATTTCAACGCTGTAAAAACTGCCGATATCGACCGGTCTTTCCGAGGTAAAATATATTACGCTGTCTATATCGGGAGCTTGAGCGGCGCATCTGCCGACAAACATTTGTCTGTCGTAATCTATGTCCTCATATATAGCTTGTACGACGCTCCCGACCATTGCGCGATGGCGCTCCTCTATGATTTGCGCCTGCAATTTTCGCAAATTTTCCGTCCTTTTCAGCTTGACCTCCTCGGGCAAATGGCCATGCAACCTGTCCGCCGCCGTTCCCTCTTCGCGCGAATAGGCAAAGAAACCGGCATAGTCAGGTCTCTCCTCTCGCACAAAGTCCTCGAGTTCCTTGTAAGCACGCTCGCTCTCGCCGGGGAAACCGCAAATAAAAGTAGTGCGCACGGTTATCCCCATTGCCTTAACTTTGCGGATGAGCTCAATAGTGCTTCTCCGGTCGGTATGCCTGCCCATACGCTTCAATATTTCGCTATCGACATGTTGAAGCGGAATATCCATATACTTAACGACCTGCGGCTCATTGGCGACAAACTCGATGAGACTGTCGTCCACCATCTCCGGCTCAAGATACAACAAACGTATCCATTCGAAACCCACTTTTTCGAGTTCGATCACAAGCTCTTTGAGATGAGAGCGCCCGTCGAAATCCATGCCGTAACGCGTGACGTCCTGCGCAACGAGTATCAGTTCCTTTACGCCGTCGTCACGAAGTTTGCGCGCCTCTGCAAGCAAGTCCTCCATCCTTTCGGAGCGATATTTGCCCCTAATAAACGGAATGGCGCAATATGTGCAATGATTGTCGCAACCGTCGGCGATTTTGAGATATGCGTAGTGATATGGCGTCGTAAGCACCCTGTCGGCATAAAACAAACATTTGTCACCACCGCCAACGATCTTATTGCCTGCGGCAACGCTGTTTACAGTTTGCAATATCTCGTCATAATCGTGTACGCCTAGCAACGCGTCTACTTCGGGGAATTCTTCTTTCAGCTGTTCGGAATATCTCTGCGCAAGGCAACCCGTCACGATAATTTTCTTATTTCCATACTCGGTTTTAGATGCAATAGCGCGCAAGATCTCGTCAATGGACTCCTCCTTGGCGCTATCTATAAAAGCGCATGTATTTATAATTATTATATCCGCATCGTCCTCGGTCCCCACAAGAGTATGTCCTCCCGACGTAAGTCTGGCAAGCATCTTTTCCGTGTCGACCCTGTTTTTATCGCAACCGAGTGAAATCGCTCCTATTTTCATATCGCTTCGTATATCTGTTCCTTTCGCATATTTTATCGAGATTTCGGCCTAGTCGTCTTTGCTCTGGGAATTTTCGCTGATGAGTTTTTCCAGGTCCTCTCTGCTGATATTGACGTAGTGCTTCTTCGGATCTCTGGGATCCGTTTCCAAAAATCCATATTTGTCGAGCATGGCAAACATTCTGGACGCCTTCGGATAGCCCATTTGCAACATCGATTGTATAGCGGACGTGCTTATAGACTTATTCTTTTCTCTCAGATCTATCGCCAACTGAAGCACGTCAAGCAGATCCTTGGAAATGTAATTCCCTTCGCCGTCCTTATTGGATCCTCCGGATGACTCTTTGGCCTTTTCCGCCTCGTCCTCGGCGTTTATAGCGTCCTTGATGTTGCTCTCATAATAGCACTCGTTGTTTTCCTTGATATAGTTGACTATGCGCACGGTCTCTTCATTGGATACGTACGCGCCTTGTATACGCGTAATACCGGCCGCGCCGTTTTGCAAATAGAGCATGTCGCCTCGTCCGAGCAATTTTTCGGCGCCTCCGGCGTCGAGTATGGTCTTGCTGGACGCTTGATCCGCAACCTTAAAGGCAATACGGCTTGGCAAATTGTTTTTGATCGTACCGCTGATGACGTCCACGGAAGGACGTTGCGTAGCTATGACGAGATATATGCCCGCTGCTCTCGCAAGTCGCGCGATGCCATTTATCTTTGCCTCGACAAGTTTCTTGCCCGTGCTCATGAGGTCGGCAAATTCATCAACGATCACGACTATTCTCGGCATGAGTTTCATGCCACTCTTCTTGCAATATTCGTTGTTTTCGTTTATGTTCTTAAATCCGGCAGCCGAAAGATAATCCATACGTCTGTAGACCTCGTCGTTAAGCCACGTCAAAGCACGTATGGCCTTATTGGAGTCATAGATGACTTCGTCCATAAGCATGTGCGGAATGCCTTTATACACGCTCAATTCTACGCGCTTCGGATCGATAAACACAAATCTCAACTCATCCGGCGTGGC
>CANREO010000014.1 GCA_947629635.1 uncultured Clostridia bacterium | reverse complement strand
GTTTATACTCTTCGGTATTCCTGGCTACTCCGTTGTGGGGTGCAATGAGCATATCATTTGACAAGACGATCGCCAAGTATAAAAAGCGTCACGCGGTGGCATATGAAAAAAAGGAGGGCGAAGATGAGGAAGTGGTGTTCACCGATCTCGAAAACGCGCCCATCAAACCTGTCGAACCCAAGCCGCAAAAACAGAAGGCGAACGCATATGCAAGACATTATCAAAACAGGAAGAACACGACCTTCAAAAAGAAGAAATAAAGAATACGCCCTTACTCCTGTAAGGGCGCATTTTTATAGCCCAAAATGAACTATCTCGTAAAAACTCAAAATTTCAGTCTGTCCGACGAGCAGAGAGCGGCCGCGACGCAACTTGGAATATCCGAGGTGTTTTTCAAGTTGCTGCTTTCAAGAGGAATGAACGAAAGCGATATGAAATCGTATCTTCATCCCTCTCTGGAAGCGCTTTCTTCACCGTTTGATATAGCAGGTATGGACGCCGCCTCGAAGCGGCTTTCGGAAGCTGTCAGGCGCAAAGAAAAGATACTCGTTTACGGCGATTACGATTGTGACGGCATTTGCGCCGTGTCCATACTTATGCTCTGTCTCAGGGACAGGGCGGACATCAGCTATTTCATTCCCGATCGCAACAGGGACGGCTACGGAATAAGCGTCCCGACATTGGAAAGGATATTTGCGTCCAAGCGTCCCGACCTCATTATAACCGTCGATTGTGGGATTACTGCCATAGACGAGGTACGTTATATAAAGAGCAAAGGCATTGACGTCATCGTCACCGACCATCACGAACCTCAGGAGCAACTTCCCGATTGCATCGTCGTGGACGCCAAAATAGAGCGGCGCGGTTTTCACGAACTGTGTGGCGCCGGCGTTGCGCTCAAACTTGCGCAGGCGGTCGTCGGCATGAGCGAAGCGTACAAATATTTGGACATAGCGGCGATAGCCACTCTTGCGGATGTTGTTCCTCTTGTCGGCGACAACAGGATTATTGCCTACTATGGGCTTAAAGCGCTTAGAAGTTCAACGAGAAAGGGCATTAAACTGCTGCTTGGCGATGACGCGATAGATTCCCATGCCGTTATGTTCAAACTTGCGCCCAGACTCAACGCCGCAGGCAGATTGAACTCTGCGATGAAAGTAGTCGATCTGTTTTTGGAATCAGATTATTTTTTGCTTAAGACTCTTGCAGAGGAGCTCATTCGCGACAATCAAAAGAGACAAGCAATGTGTTCCGAGACGGTTGAGGAGGCAAAAGCTATGCTAAAAGGCGCGGATTTCAACGCGCTGGGGGTCATCATACTTTACGGCGAAAAATGGGAGACGGGTATACTGGGTATTGCCGCTGCAAAGCTTGTCGAGGAGTTTAAGCGCCCGGCTATTTTGCTTGGCAAAAACGGCGATGAGTTGAAAGGCTCCGCTCGCTCTGTGCCTAAGGTAAATATTTTCGAATTGCTTTCCGACCTTAGCGATTGCTTTACAAGTTTCGGCGGCCATGCTCAGGCGGCCGGCGTAAGTTTGAAGTCCGAAAGACTCGAAGAATTCATACGCAGAGCAAATGAAAAAGTGCTGGATTCGCACTCTTTTGAAGATTTTATGCCGTCCCCGGAGTGTGAGATGCTTCTCGACAAAGATACGGATCTGTTGAAGTTCGCTAAGGAATTGGAACTTATGGAGCCGACGGGGTATTGCAATCCGCGCCCTACATTTCTTATGGACGAGGAAGGATTGAACTTTGAAAGGATAGGCTTTTCCAAACATGTCAAATATCAAGGAAAGGGCTTCGAAATCGTAGGCTTTTCAAAGTTTTACGAGCAGTTGGCATGCAGGGCGCAAAGGCTCAGGTTGGAGGTGACTTTGGGTGCAAACGTCTTTCAAAACAACGTTACGGCACAGGCATTGATACGCTCCGCCTCGACGGTCTCCGTAGATTTTTCGAAGAGCGATTGCATAAAACTCAACTTGCATCAATTGGCATATTCGGGCGAGGCGGACGTAGAGCGAATTTCCGTGCACAAGGTCTTAAATTTGCTGGAAAAGCCTTTCGGAACGTGCATTTGTTGTTTCGATTGCGAAGAATATGAAAAACTCAAGCGCGTCATGCCGGAGTTGCCCGAATTTGCGCTTTCGGGCGATATGGCTTTGAATCCGCGCAATATCACAGTGCTATGTCCGGGAGAGGGTTTCGACTTTTCCTATTTTACAAACGTGGTAATAGCCGGCGATCCTCTTTGCGAAGGATATATAAAACACATAGCGGACAGCGTCGAAAATTGCTTTATGCTTGAAGATTGCAACGTATCGCCGATATCCGTCAAGGATGACGTTTTGCGCAAGGTCTATGCGGAACTTTTGGGTGCGGCACAACGCAGAGAGCGCTTTGCAAACATGCGCAAACTGTATCTGTATGTTTGTTCGAGGTATAAAGTCTGCGAAGAAATTTTCTGTGTGGCCATGCAAATATTTTCCGAACTCGAACTTGTCAAGATATTGGACAGAGGACTGATAGAAGCGTCTAAAAAGCCGGTGAGACTTTTGGACAGCGCAACATATAAAAACGTGAATTTGTGTAAGTAGCTATTGATTTTACAAAATTAAGGCTTAAAATATATTATATATGGACGAACTGTTATTAAAACTCAGAAAAACTTATCCGGACAAATATTCCGAGATAAAAAAGGCGCACGATTTTGCCCAAGAGGCTCACGTCGGACAAAAACGAATATCCGGTGAGGATTATTTTATACATCCGTGCGCCGTGGCGGAAATACTCGCCGACTTCGGATTTGACAGCTCGACCGTGATAGCCGCGTTTTTGCACGACGTGCTGGAGGATACTCCTGTCACTCCCGAAAAAATAAAAGAAATGTTCGGCGACGAGATACTTGAGTTGGTCGAAGGAGTCACAAAACTTGATAAGTTGCAGTTTGTCAATCGTGAAGAGGCGCAAGCGGAAAATTTCCGTAAAATTTTCGTCGCTATGGCAAAAGACTTGCGCGTCATCATAATAAAGCTTGCCGACAGATTGCACAATATGCGGTCGCTTGGATACCTTCCGCCCGAAAAACAGCAGAGAATAGCAAAGGAGACGCTTGACATCTATGCTCCGCTTGCCGGCAGGTTGGGAATATCTTTCTTCAAGTGCGAACTTGAGGATCTGGCTATGAAATATCTCATGCCGGATGAATATAAGTACATCACCGAGCGCGTCAAAAAACACCGTAGCGAAAGGCAGGGCTTTTTGGACACCATCTGCGCACAGATCACCGAAAAGTTGAAGGAGATGAAGATACACGGCGAGGTGAACGGTCGCCCGAAGCATTTTTATTCCGTGTATCGCAAGATGCACAATCTAGGCATCGATATAGATCAAATTTACGATTTGCTTGCCGTGCGCATCATTGTCGACACAGTGAAGGACTGCTATACAATGCTCGGAGAGATCCATACGATGTGGCATCCTCTTCCCGGCAGATTCAAGGACTATATCGCGATGCCGAAGGCAAACAATTATCAATCGTTGCATACGACCGTCGTTACGCCTTTCAACGAGACTTTTGAGATCCAAATTCGCACTTATGAGATGCACAAGGTGGCGGAATACGGCATTGCCGCTCATTGGAAATACAAGGAAGGCACTACAGGTTCCGACAGTGAACTTGACAGCAAGGTCAGATGGCTAAGAGAAGTCATGGACGCCCAAAAGGACATCGACGGAGCTAAGGAATTCATGGACGCCGTCAAAATAAACGTGTTTGACGACGAGGTGTTTGTATTTACGCCAAAAGGCGACGTTCACGGGTTGCCCGTCGGTTCTACTCCCATCGATTTGGCATATAAAATTCATTCGGAGATAGGCAACAAGTGTATAGGTGCCAAAATAAACAAGAAGATGGTGCCTCTCAATACAAAACTTCAAAACGGAGACATCGTCGAAATAGTCACGTCAAACGCTTCCAGAGGCCCGAGCTTGGATTGGTTGAAGTTTGTGCGTTCTGCGTCCGCAAAGTCCAAGATACGTGCGTATTTCAAGAAAGAACGACGCGATGAGAATATCGAGCGCGGCAAGGATATGCTTGAAAAAGAGGCAAAGCGCAGAGGATACAACCTAAGCGAGATTTTCACTCCGGAAATTCTCAGGTTGGTTTTGGAGCGCCACGCGGCAAGCAGCGAGGACGATTTGTATGCAGCTGTAGGTTATGGCGGTCTCACGACTTCGCAGGTGCTGTCGAAAATTATAGACAGTTTTAAGACGCCGCCTTCTCAAACAGGAGAGGAAAAAACGCCTCAAACGGACACCAAACAACGCAAGCCTTCGAAGAGTGGCGTCCTTATAAACGGAAACGCCAACTTTACTGTCAGAATGGCGCAATGCTGTTCTCCCGTGCCCGGAGATCCTATCATAGGCTATATATCAAGGGGAAGGGGAGTATCCATACACCGCAAGGATTGCCCCAATGTAAAGGGCATGGAGGAAGAAAGACTGATTGAGGCGACATGGAATATAGACGGAAAGGAAAACTTTATCGCTACGCTTACTATGACCTGCGAAAATAAAGGCGGATTGCTTGCAACAATTACTACGTACATTTCCAATAGCGGCATAGAGATCGCCGCGGCAAGCGCGAGAGTAGACAGCAAACAGGGCGTCGGCGAGATAGTAGTCAGCGTTTTGATAAAAGAGGCAAGCCAGCTTGAGACTTTGGTAAGAAAACTCCGCACGATAGAAGGAATTATAGATATAAGAAGATAAAAGATATCAACTATTTCAAAAAACAAGAAAAATTGTAAAACTTATGCGCATTTTTACAGTAAAAACCTCTATAATGAAGACCAATACTTATGTCCTTATCGAAGGGCAAAGGGCAGCCGTCATAGACCCCGGCGCCGATGCTGAAGCCATAGAGGAGTTGCTGAAAGCGGAGGGCGCCCAACTTGAAGCCATACTGCTCACGCATGCTCATTTCGACCATATCGGAGCGGTGAGCGAACTTGTCGAGAGCAAAGACGATGTGTGTGTATTTGTACATATGCTGGATGAAGAGTTGATCGCAACTCGCAAAAATCTGGGGATATATATGGGCGTCAAAGTGAGACCTTTCCGCCCGGACGTTTTGCTCAACGGAGGCGAAACGCTGATCTGCGCAAATATAAAAGTGAGAGTACTGCATACCCCCGGGCATACCGAGGGCGGTGTGTGCTACATAGTGGACGACAAGATTTTTTCCGGTGACACGCTGTTTTACAGGGCATACGGCAGGACAGATCTTTTCGGCGGCAGTTTTGCTGCGATCAAAAATTCGATCATCAACAAAATTTTCAGACTAGAGGGCGAGTATAGCGTATTCCCGGGGCATGGCGAGCCCACTTCGCTTGCCGAAGAACGGTCGCTCAATCCCATTTTGTATGCTACGGAAGACGACAAATGATCCATTTTTCCATTTCCCGATCAGAATATGAAAACGACCTTATGGAGCTCATTCGCCTTTTTGACAGCCGAACGAATGAGGATTTGACGTTGCATGCGGACTACAGCCGCTGCGGCGACATATTGAAAGTGTGCCTGATTTCGGACAAATATCCCAATTTCAAAAAAGTTCAAAGTTTTAAAATAGCTTTTGCAGATGAACTTGAACGCAAACGCGTTGAAAAAAGATACCTCAAAATCGCAATATATCGCACATTGTCTTTTTTGACCGGCGTTCAACTGCCATACGGTTGCCTTACGGGGATACGCCCCACAAAGCTTTTTACCGAGATAGAAGCTTCGCCTGAAAAATACGGCAAAAGTGCAAGAGAAGTATTTTTGAAGGATTACGGCGTCAGCCTTCAGAAAACAGAGCTGGTAGAGCGCACCGTCGAGGTGCAAAAACCCTATCGCAATACGGACGGCGCATACGATGTGTTTGTTTTTATTCCGTTTTGTCCTACAAGATGTGCATACTGTTCGTTTGTCAGTTTGCCCATAGACAAGCAGCGCAAACTTTTGGAACCTTATACCGAGTGCCTTATCCGCGAACTCGAACAGACAAAGACGCTGATAGACAGTAAAAAAATCGATATAAGAGCAGTATATGTAGGCGGCGGCACGCCAACGTCTATAGGAGCGGCACTTCTGGACAAAGTGCTGGATCATTGCCATTTCGGAGCGCGCGAGTTTACGGTTGAGGCAGGCAGGCCAGACGCCATTGACGCGGAAATAATCGCAATTCTCAAAAAGCACGGCGTAACTAGGATATCCGTCAATCCGCAGACGTTCAATCAAGCTACGCTCGACCTTATCGGCAGACGCCACAGAGCGTCGGATATTTATGCGGCTTATGCGCAGACAAAAGGCATTTTTGACGTGAATATGGATCTCATCGCCATGTTGCCAAACGAAACACTTGCGGACTTTCAGCGTAGCGTGGATATCGCCGTCGCGCTCGCGCCCGAAAATATAACGGTGCATACTCTTTACATCAAAAAAGGGTCCGCGCTCAAGTTGGGCGGCTACGACGGCGGCGATTGCGATACGGCGGCCGCCATGGTCGATTACGCGTACGACAAGCTTACGTCGGCGGGATATGAACCATATTATATGTATAGGCAAAAGTATACCAGCGGCAACCTTGAAAACGTAGGCTATTGCAAAAAGGGCAAAGGTTGCCTTTATAACGTAGACATTATGGAAGAAGACACTTCGATAATTGCCTGCGGAGCAAACGCCATTTCAAAAAAATGTGAATCGGAAAAAAATTTGATCACGCGCTGCGCAAACTATAAGGAGCCGTTAGAATACGTAAAAAACATAGACGCGATGCTAAAAAGACAAGCGGATTTTTGGAATTTCGATCGAGAATTCACGCACAAAACAGATAAGTGATCTGTTTTTGAACTTGGAAACGTAAAAATCCATATATCACATGTATTTTGCCTCGGTATGATCCCGTATATATTCGATCCCGACGAGATTTGTAGGCTAAAGAGAAAAATGAAATCGCGATAATAGACGTATTTTGAAGCCGATTAAGCGAAAAATATTATAAATATAGTTTATTTTGTTTACAATAATTTCCGATTGTGTTATCATATCAAGCGTACTTTCGACGAGGTTCGGACAGTCTCCGAGTCCTTACTTGGTCGTAAGCGTATAAATTATCCATCGAAGGAGGTTAAACAATGGATAAGGAAAGAAAGCAACAAATCATCGCTACTTATGCGCGCAAGGAAGGCGACACAGGTTCGCCCGAAGTGCAGATCGCTCTGCTTACGGAGCGTATTGCCGAGCTTACTGCGCATCTGAGAAATCATCCCAAGGATCATCACAGTCGCAGAGGATTGCTTATGATGGTCGGACATCGCAGAAGCCTTCTCAACTATCTCAAAGATATGGACATCGAGAGATATCGTGCTATAGTCGGCGCGCTTGGATTGAGAAAATAATTGTGTGGGTGCGGTCTTTCCGCACCCTTTTTATGAAATAACAGGGGATGACGGAATCCCCGAGAATAGGAGATATATATGGAAAGAAAAATTTTCAAGACAACAGTCGGCGGCAGAGAGCTCATCGTTGAAACGGGCGCCTACTGCGGCCAAGCAAACGGCTCCTGCATAGTGCGTTGCGGCGACACCGTGGTCATGGTGAATGCCACTATGAGCAAAGCTCCGCGCGAAGGTATGGACTTTTTCCCATTAAGCGTTGACTATGAGGAAAAAATGTACGCTATAGGCAAGATCCCCGGCGGCTTCAAAAAGCGCGAGGGTAGAGCGAGCGACAAGGCGATACTTACGTCGCGTCTCATAGACCGTCCCATTCGTCCGTTGTTTCCGAAAGGACTTTACAATGACGTGACTGTGATAGCCACAGTCCTTTCTGTGGATACCAATATTCCGCCGGAGGTGTTTGGCATGATCGGTTCGTCCGTTGCGCTCAGCATATCGGACATTCCGTGGGCGGGCCCGACGGGATCGGTAGTAGTGGGTATGGTCGACGGCAAATACATCATCAATCCCGACAGCGAGCAACGCGCAAAATCACGCCTTACGCTCAACCTCAGCGGTACTAAGGACGCTATCATGATGGTCGAGGCAGGCGCAGAGATCATCAGCGAAGAGGAAATGCTCGGCGCTATCATGTTCGGACATGAAGAAATCAAAAAGATCGTCGCTTTCATAGAACAAATTCAGGCCGAAATCGGCAAGCCCAAGAGGGACATCGAGTTGGAACATGTCCCGGAGGACATAGACGCCGCCGTACGCGCTTATGCGGACGCCAAAATGGATTATGTGTTGGAAGCATTCGAGCGCTACGAGCGCGAGGCGAGAGAAGACGCACTCAACGAAGATGTGCTTGCCCACTTTGCGGACAGTTTCAACGACGAGCCCAAGAAGGTCAAGTTTATCCTGGACAGCCTCTATTATCTCAAAAAGGAGAAGGTGCGTGCCAAAATACTCGACAAAGGCGTTCGTCCGGACGGCAGGTCGCTTGAGGAGATCCGTCCCATTTGGTGCGAGGTAGGCATGCTCCCAAGAGTCCATGGCAGCGCGATATTCACAAGAGGTCAGACTCAAGCGATGACAACATGCACTCTCGGCACTATTTCGGAAGCGCAAAGATTGGAAGGCCTTGACGACGACTATTACAAGAGATATATGCATCAATACAATATGCCCGGCTATTCCACAGGCGAAGCCAAGTCGCTCAAGAGCCCCGGCAGGCGTGAGATCGGACACGGCGCTTTGGCAGAACGCGCGCTCGAGCCCGTGTTGCCGAGCGAAGAGGAATTTCCATATGCGATCCGTACTGTTTCCGATATATTGAGTTCCAACGGCTCCACATCCCAGGCTTCTGTTTGCGGCAGCACGCTTGCTCTTATGGACGCGGGTGTGCCTATCAAGGCTCCCGTAGCCGGCATAGCGATGGGTCTCATCAAGAACGAAGCGGAAAACAAAGTCGCCGTGCTTACCGACATTCAAGGTCTTGAGGACTTCCTCGGAGATATGGACTTCAAAGTTGCGGGAACATCCGAGGGTATTACGGCAATACAAATGGACATCAAGATCAAGGGTATAGACGAGACGATCCTCCGTCGCGCGCTGGAACAGGCGAGACGCGGCAGACTCGAGATCCTCGGCAAGATGACCGCTGTGCTTGACAAGCCTCGCGCAGAGTTGAGCAAGTGGGCGCCCAAGATCGTATCCTTCTCCGTGGATCCCGATAAGATCGGCGATATCATAGGCAAGAGCGGCAAGACCATCAACAAAATCATCGATGATACAGGCGTCAAAATCGACATCAGCGACGACGGCACGGTGCTTGTCGCTTCCAACGACGAAGCGGCGATCAAAAAAGCGCGCCTTATTATTGACGCTATTGTCAGAGACGTCGAAGTCGGTGACGTTTATGAAGGTATTGTCACAAAGATCATGGAAAACGAGAAGGGCCAATTCGGCGCCAATGTCAACTTTGCGCCCGGTAAAGACGGAATGGTGCATATTTCCAAGCTTTCCAAGGAACGCGTCGAAAAGGTGACGGATGTTGTCAATGTGGGCGACATCGTGCTTGTAAAGGTCATAAAGATCGACGAGAAGCATCGCGTAGACTTGCGCCTCAAAGAGATTGTCAAAAAAGCGTAAATTGCAAAATTCGATCAAATTCCTCTCTTGTGAAAACGAGAGGGGGATTTTTTATTATACAAAATAATGCAAATTATACAAAATTCGCTTGCGCTAATTTATTATTTATGATATTATCAATCCAACGCTCGTCATGCCCTCATGGTCAAGCGGTTAAGACGTCGCCCTCTCACGGCGGAATCTAGGGTTCGAGTCCCTATGGGGGTACCAAAAGCAATCTATCTTGAACCGAGATAGATTGTTTTTTTATTGGTCAAGGGACTCGAACGCCGCGTAAAGAAAAGTATTCTGCGGCGGAGTCAATTATGTATGAATTAAATTTAATTGATGCAGAGGCTCACTTTATCGGCTCTGAGGCCGATAGAATCTATGTATTCGAGGATGCGCGGAAGGGCCTCCACGGTGCAGTCGGTGGGGTGCATAAGGATAAGGTCTCCTGCGGAAATGTCTTTAACGGCACGCTCGAAAATCAGATCGGCGTCGTGATCGCGCCAATCTATGGTATCTCGCGTCCACATGATCACGCGGTATCCGAGTTGCTCGCAGGCGTCGAACATCGAGTTGCCGAGGCTCCCCGAGGGCGGAGCGAAAAGTTTGCTGTCGACATAGTCGGGCAGGTCGCTCAGTATGCCGTCTATGAGGCGCGAGGTAAGACTTATTTCGCTTATATTCTCCTGCACGGATAATTTTGCGTGGTCGCGATGCAGATATCCGTGATTGCCTATTTCCGCGCCCATCGAAGCAAGACGAAGCAGAGGATCCGGGTTTTTTGCCGCCCAGCATCCGCCTATAAAAAATGTGGCGTTTGCATCGTGCTGCTCCAAAATATCCGCGATTTTTTCTACATTGTCCGCACGCTCATACACATTGAACATCAAAGCGACGCTTTGGCCGTTGTCGTCGCCGCGATATATTGCGTTGTTGACCGCTTTGGATTGAAGATCCGAGGGCAATGCTGCTATGATGGCGACCGCGAAAGTGAGCGTCAATACGGATACTATGACAAAATTTGCCCAAAAAGCACGGAAATATGATTCTTTCATGTTATAAAATATGTTTGCCTAATAAAAACTATGTGCTATAATATGCGCATGCAAAAACTGATTACATTTCAAAGCGGCCTCAAACTTGTATTGGTACAAAATCCCGCCGTGCGTTCGGTGGCAATTGGAGTATTTGTGGGCGCAGGAGTTGTTAAAGAACCGAAGGAACAAGCCGGTATTTCGCATTTTATCGAGCATATGGTCTTTAAGGGGACGACTACGCGCAGCAGTTTCGACATCGTCAACGAGATAGACAGCATAGGCGCGCAAATAAACGCTTATACGGCCAAGAGTTATACGTGTTTTTATACCATTTCTTTGGACAGCAACGCGCAAAAATGCGCGGAAGTGCTCAGCGATTTGTATTTCAATCCGACATTCGATCCCGATGAGTTGGAAAAGGAGCGTCGCGTTGTCATCGAGGAGATAAACGAAAGCGAAGATACTCCCGACGACGTATGCATAGAAAATTTGTTTACCGAATTTTTTAAGGGCAACGCTCTCGAAAAACCCATTCTCGGCAATAAGCGTACTCTTGAAAATATGGACTCCGCCGCGCTTCATGCCTATCATAAAAAGCATTACGTACCGTCCAACACCGTGCTTTCGATTGCAGGCAATTTGACCGAAAAGAGCGCGATAGAACTCGTAAAAACCTACTTTGAAAGCCAATTTGATAAGGCATGCGAAGAAAATTCGCATGCGTCCGAACCGATGCCGCGTCACGGGTATATTGCGCGGCGAAAGCATATCGAGCAATCACACTTGGCTTTTGCATTTCCGTGTTATAAATACGATGATAGGCGCCTTACCGCAGTAAAGTTGATGACTGCCATATTTTGTATGGAGATGTCGTCGCGGCTTTTCCAATCCGTAAGGGAAAAGTTGGGGCTGTGCTACACCGTGATGGGGTATCCTTCAACATATGAAAGCGGCGGCGCTTATGTCATCTATACGTCCACGAACCCATCCAATGCGGAAAAAGCGGCGAGAGCTATAAGGCGCGAAATAGATATCCTGCTTACGGACGGAGTCAGCGATGAGGAGCTTAAAAAGGGAAAGGAACAGTTGAAGACTTCGCTTGTTTTGGGACAGGAAAGCAGTTCCGCTATGATGCGTACGTTCGGTACGCACGCAATAATGACAGGCAAATTGTATGACTTCGACGCCAAAATAGACGAAATCGACGGCGTGACGAAGGAGGATATCGACGATGTCGCACGATATATTTTCGACTTTGACAAAATGTGCGCAAGCCTGGTATCTCCAAAGACCGATATAAATCTGCTTGACGTCATGAAAAATGCGCAACGCACAGTTTAACATCACGTTGGCGCACATTAAAGCCGCCAATAAGAAAAATCCGATGTAAAATCACTATGATCGCTCACAAAATTTCCGTCGTTTTCGGCGGAATTTTTTTGCGAAATTATGGCATATATACTTGTATTTTATCGGCCGCTATGATAATATATAAACTACTGAATATATTTATGTGGGTGATGTTGTGACGGATACCAGACAGGCAAAGGCAAACAGAGGCAGCAGAATTGCAGGCGGAATATTGTTGATCATTGTTTCGCTCTTCTTTTTCCTATGCGAAGTCGGTGCGTTCGGCGGCGTCGGCGCCATGGTGAAGAGTTTTGCGATAGGCTTTTTCGGACTTGCCGCTTTTGCTTACGCTCTCATCGGCATCGTTGCCGGCGTGGCGATAACCTTCGGCGTCCCCGTGAGACAGCGTCCCTCGCGCGCTTTGGTTTATTTCGGTCTGCTGATTTTGGGCATTTACGCCTTGCAGATATATACTTCAAGCGCCAATATCATCGGCGCCAAATACGGCGAATATCTTTTGGCTTGTTATCGCAACACCAATACGGCCGGAGGCATGCTTTTCGGCATAGCGTCTTTCCCTTTGATGAAGGTCACTACGACGGTCGGCGCGCTTGTGATCGCTTGCGCAGCGTTTTTTGTGCTTGCGCTGTTTTCGCTTATTCCGACTATGAGACGCAACGTCACGTATACGGCGGCGTCCAAAGCGGAGCGGAGCCCCAAACAGGCGCGTGTTCCGCGTGAGCGCACGCCTAAGCGCGAAGCGGAAGTCAAGACGCGTCCGCAAAGAGTGCGTAGACGCGATATAATCGGCAAACAGCGCGAGGCGGCGCTAACGGACTTCTCCCAATCCGCGAATAGCGGCGAAAGGTTGTACGTAGTACCCGTCGAGGGCGATCCGATGCCTGTAGGCGGAGGCAAAAACGCGGTCGGCTCGCAAGGCTATAGACCTCTCGGCTCTTTCAATCCTTTTTACCCTAACCTAAACGGCGGATATGAGGACGATGCGATAGCTCCTCCTCCTACTCGTGATTATTCACAGCAGGGGCTTGCTAAAGATATTCTCTTCGGAGGAGAGCCGGGCGATGACAAGTTGGACAGATATCAAGCGGTGAGAGGCATCAACGCGTCTTCGCAAAATATCACTCCGATCACGCCTTTCTCGGCGGAGAGAAGAGACGAACTTTTGAGAAAATTGGGTATTGACGGCGCACAGGAGAGCGCGACGAGCCAATTTATTTCGAAACATAGAGCTCAGCGCGATTCGACGGAGGAAAGCAAGCCTCAGAGCGGTCCGTTTAGAGATCCGATCTACAATAATTCCGGCAACTTTTTCGGCAAAGCTATTTACGAAACGAACGAAGTGCGCAGCGCGCCGTTGACCGACGACGCGGTCAACGCGGATGAAAAGCCCGAAGTGATCAAACCTACGCGCAAACTTTCGCACGAAGCCATAAATCCCACTGTATTGCGCGCTCAAGAAGCGGTAGAACAGTCCAAGGTGAACGTCGGCATGTTGGGCGCGGTGAATAGGGCAAACTCCGAAAGCGAAGAAAAAGCCGTTGCGCCCAAATCCCAAATGGACGAAGCCGAGGCGTATGAAAAATCCGAGAAAGATGTCGCAAAAGAACCGGTCGAAGACGCGGCGCAAACCGAACAAAAAGCCGATTTGACTCACCGTCCTACAAATAGTGTTTCTACAGAACATAAGGAGACGGCAGAAGGCTCCGAAAGCGGCGGCAGAGAAAATGCGAACGAACTAAAGATACCTCGCGCTTTTGCCGGAACATTTGTGCAAGCCTCAAGGCCCGAACCCGTGAAGCAGGCGGAACCGCCCAAGGCACCCGTATATGAACAGCAGGCTTTTAACTTTGACATACCAAAGGTAAAATACAAGGACGAGGCGCCCACTGTCGGCGGCGACGCGCCCGGCGAGCCGGCTCCTATAAGGAGAGAAGTGACGGCGGGAAATATGTCCCGTTCCGCCATACAGGCGACGACGGATATAGCGCATCAATCCGGTAGAGATATCGAACAAAACGAAATCGCCTCGCGCATAGAAAATATCAAAAAATCGGTTAAGGAAACGCCGCGCATAGATCGTGAAAATGCCATGAACGCCGAAAAGATAAAGGCGGCAAAAGAGCGCGGACTCGGATCTTCGTCGGAGCGCACCGTGCAGTTTAGCATTGAACAGGAGATCGAAAGAGCGCAGGCCATTGAAAAGCCTCGCAAACCGTATATCGCGCCTCCGGTCTCCTTGTTGGATCCTCCGCCTCCGCCTGTGGATCAGGGCGTGGACTACGAAGATATCAAACAAAAGATTGTAGGAAAACTTGCCGAATACAACATAAAGAGCGAGGTCGTTGACGTCTGTGTCGGCCCGGCATTTACAAGATATGATCTGAAGGTGGAGATGCCGAGGGGCAAAAACGTATCCTATATCACAACGCTTGACAAAGATATCTCCATGAAGTTGCAGACCACAAGCTATGTGCGCATCCTTGCGCCCGTGCCCGGCAAAGACGCAGTAGGCATAGAGGTGCCGAATAAGAAAGTCGGCATGGTTACGCTTGGCGAATTGATAAATTCTCCGGAATTCAACAAATCGCACGGTTGCGACACATTTGCCATAGGCAAGGATATAGAGGGCAACGTGATCCTCGGCAATGTAGACAAACTGCCTCACATAGTCATCGCCGGCACGACGGGCGCCGGAAAAAGTTGTTGCATAAATGCAATGATAGTAAGTTTGCTTTATAAGGC
>CANREO010000013.1 GCA_947629635.1 uncultured Clostridia bacterium | reverse complement strand
GCTTCCGAGTGCAAGCACTCCGCTCTGCTATTACGGCAGGCCGCTGGCCTTGCCTACGAATCTCCGACGGGACACCAGAATGAACCTATCTTGAACGGATAGGTTCTTTTTGTTTCCCCATAGAAGATTACGTCGCTTGGCGACGTCCACGCTTTGCGTGGCGAACTCCTTCCCCGGACTGACGCCTCGCTTCCGAGTGCAAGCACTCCGCTCTGCTATTACGGCAGGCCGCTGGCCTTGCCTACGAATCTCCGACGGGACACCAAGAAAAACCTATCTTGAACAGATAGGTTTTTGTAATATAAAAGTTATTTTATGACAACAATGGAAAGAATTTAAATGATTGCTTATTCGCGGAATACATCTATCAATGCTTTTTGCTGATTATATGAAAGTTTTCTGAAAGTGACAAGCATTTCCTTTTCCAATTCGCTCAATATTTCTATCGACTCATCTTCCAAAAAGAACTGTGCGAGAGTAAGACCAAATGCATTGCAGATATTTTGCAATGTTTCGATTTTGGGTTGATTCCCTCGCTGAAACAGCGATGACAAAGTGGCGACCGGAATATCCGCTTCCTGTGCGAGTTTATAGTCCGACCATTCGCGTTCACTTTGCAAATTTCGGATTTTATTTAATACATCCATATAAATATTATACTATGCATTTGCACATCATTTAATCTGCAAACGCATTGACTTTTATATGCAAATGCAGTATAATGATTATGCTTTTGCACATTAAACATAAGTGGGGATAAAGCTATGGAAATGACTTTCGAAACAAACAATCCTACTTTCGTCTCAATTTTTTTTGGCGCGAAGAATTGGATTTGGGAGGGTTTTCCTATCTAGACTTCTCTGTAATATGGTAGCAACCTGGGTTAAACGGTAAGCGCTGAGGTTTATATCGTCATTTTTTGGAGTCTGCGACGCAAAAGCCAAAGCATAATAATTTTACAATAACATCTTGCTACGATATGCATGTGTTACAGCCCAAAACAAGATAGTAAAATATCGATTAACAATAAATATACTCGTTGATATTGCATATGTAATAAGAAAACAAATATTGAAAATTGACGAAACCCGTCCAAAAGGAGAACATTATGAAAAAGACAAAGTATTTGTTGATCATCGTCGTTGTTTTGCTTTGTGCGACTTTGGCTATGTGTCTCGCCTCGTGCGGCGAAAACAATGACGAAACAACTCAAAAAGACAATTCTCCCTCGCCGACGCTCCCTACCGCCGCGCAGGTGATAACCGCACGTAAAGCGGCGGCACAAAGCGAGAAACAAAACTACGATTTTCACATCAATCTCAACGGCAACCTACAAGTTTCCATTTTCAACGGCAGCGCAAACGCCAATTACGACGGCCAATATCGCTATAACGTCGCCACCAACGAATTGTCATTCAAGCGCGTGACGAGCGGCATTTTGCTGTATGATTCGCAGGAATACATAGTCAACGAGGGCAATTCGCGCATCAAAATCAAAATGAACGAGGACGGAGTAGTCAAAAAGGTCGCAGTGCAGCAAACAGACGACGATGGCATAACCTTGATAAATCTGCCGTTTGTGTCGCTGATCGACGCCTTGGAAGAGGAAAATTTGACAAACATTGCACTATCTACGGGCAAATATCAATATCAAGCAAACATTGTGTTGACTGCCGAAAACCCCGCGCTTAACAAACTCTACCAAACGATTGGCAGAATGGACACCGACATCTCTTTGAAAGACGTGTCGTTTACAAATCCCATGAGCGGCGTGCTGTTAAAATTCAACATGCAGGATGGCGGCAAACTGACCGATTTCACTTTTAGCGCACAGATCAAATTCCCCGTCAAGGGCGTGGACGTCACGCTTACGCTTACTTACTCTCAAAACAGCAACGACGCAGCGATATCTATCCCCGACTACGATAGACTGCTGTACGGCACAGCAAAAGTCGCACCTGAATTAGCCGCAATACAAAACGCATTTGCGGTGGCAAAGGCGAAGAACGCCTACTCCCTCGACCTCTTCGCGGAAAACGATTTCGACCCCGGTTGGAATGTAAGCGGAACTGTTGACAAGTACACCGCGCGCATGTTCAAAAACAGCATGACCGTTAACGGCGAGCCGTTTGAAGCGTTCAACAAAAGCTACAAATACCGCAACCACACCGAGACGGACGGCAATGAAAATTACAAATTTACCGAGGGCAACGTTACGGGCGACGGACACGTTTGGCTGATACATAGAAAAGGGGCAAACGCCCAAGAAGACCTAGGCAAGACAAAGACGGCAAACTCGGTTTTTGACGAGATGACCTCCTACTTTACGCTTGTCGCAAGCGATGTGGACTGCATAGAAAAGACTCAAAAAAATGATGAGTCAATCTTCGATATTCATATCAACGAAGCAAAAACCATCGCGCTTATCAAGTCGATAGTCGCTCTGATCAACTCCAATCCAACAAAGGATGCGGGCGTTATCAAGGCGGAAAACTACCTCAACGAAAACGAGTACACCGTAGAGGACGCGTCCTTCACCGTGACGATGGCAAACGGGCAGCTCAAATCAATATCGTTTGAGAGCAAGCTGATATACACGCCCACTTCTGGCGATTACAGTGAAAATCATATCACGCTGAAAAATACGCTCGAGCTAGTCTTTGACAAAGAACTTAACGACGCGCAAAAATACGAAGCGCCCAAAACCGGCACGACCCCTGTGACAGGTCTAAACTCGAGTAAGTTCTACATTTTGTGACAAACTATCAAAATGATAAGGCGGTACGGCGATAGTAGGTATCTTATATTTGAGAAAGAATAAAAAATGCGGTGATAAATGGGATTCAAGGATTTTCGCGCTGCTTCAGCTTGAGACAAGACCTGATTGCCCGATATGGCTCTCCCATGCCTTGCCTTTTGTAAAAAACATATTTAAAAGAGAATAAATCAAAGCCATGCGGATGCACTTGCATCCGCATTTTTGCGCTATAATGGCTCTCCGCGTCATAAATCGCTGTCCCATTTATGTCTCACTGAAATGAATACGCCCATTGATCTCCAATGTGGCAGAAATCATATAATTTATTAAAACCGGGTTTAATATACAAAAAACGGCTCATAAAAGCCGTTTTTTGTAAATATAATCTTATTTTCAATTAAATTCGACTACGCTTGCCCACTGGTAGAGCGTGTCTATTTCTTCGGGGTTGCCCTTGACAGACTGTGACGCGGCAACTATCGGAAGCCATGCATTTATGTACTTGCGATCCATACCCGATTTTTTGCAGAACAGATTCACGTATTTCTCGGCTATATCTTTCTTTCCCGCAAGCACAAAGAGCAAATATGTTCTTGCCACGTCGGCGCCGGCATTCCCCTGCGTCGCATGCGCCCAATCGATGATATAATATTCGCCGTCGGGAGTTACAATGACGTTGCTGGGATTGAAATCGCCATGACAGAGCTTCGCGCGCGGTATCATGCCCGAAAGACGTGTATGCAACTCGAATTTGGTTGATATATCAAGCTCGGTTTGCTCGATTTTTCTGTCCATTTTATCTTTTAACTTATTTAAAAGTGGTGCGCGGAAAGTGTGCACATGCATTTGCACATCCACAAATTTATCAAGATATTCGTCAAGTTTGTCGGGGTTTTCCTGCATAAGCGTAGCGAGAGTTTTGCCGGGGATATAATCCATGACGATTGCCCACTTGCCGTCAATCTTTTTCACCTCGTGTATGTGCGGAGCATTTATCCCCGTGTCCTCCACGCGCGACTGATTCAGCGCCTCATTGAGTATATCCGATTTGGCATAATTTTCGTCGAAAACTTTTATTACTTTATCTCCATCCCTGTAAATTTTTTTTGTAGGTCTTACCGCAATAATATTTTCCATATTTCACCTCACTTACCGTAATATGCGTTGAGATACATCTGCTTTATTTCACTCATAAGCGGATACCTCGGATTGGCGCCCGTACATTGATCGTCAAAAGCTTGCTCGACCATCTCGTCAAGCGTAGACAGGAATTTTTCTTCATCGACGCCGTAATCTTTGATTGTAGGTTTAATGCCTATCTTTTCCTTCAGTTCGTCTATAGCCTTAATCAAGTTTTCAAGTTTAGCCTCGTCCGTCTTGCCCTTGATGCCCAAATAGTCAGCCACTTCTGCATATCTCGCCAAAGTATGTGGATGATCATATTGAGGGAATGTGCCCATCTTTGTCGGAACTTCCGCGGCATTGAAGCGCAACACTTCGTCAATCATAAGCGCATTTGCCACCCCGTGCGGCAAATGATGGAATGCTCCCAACTTGTGCGCCATGGAGTGGCACACTCCGAGGAAAGCGTTTGCAAAGGCCATACCGGCCATAGTAGCGGCATTGCCCATCTTTTCTCTTGCGACAGGGTCGTTGGCGCCGTTGTCGTATGCTCTGGGCAAATATTCGAATATCATCTTGAGCGAGCGCAGTGCGAGTCCGTCCGTATAATCCGTCGCCATCATCGAAGCATAAGCCTCAAGCGCATGTGTCACGGCATCTATGCCGCTCGCAGCAGTCAAACCTTTGGGTGCATTCATCATCATATCTGCATCCACAATAGCTATATTCGGCAACAATTCATAGTCCGCAAGAGGATATTTGACGCCTGTCTTCTCGTCCGTGATTACTGCAAACGGGGTCACTTCGCTACCCGTTCCGGCAGAAGTGGGAATTGCAATAAAAGTTGCCTTTTCGCCCATTTTCGGGAAAGTGTACACGCGCTTTCTTATATCCATAAAGCGCATTGCCAGATCAAGGAAATCGACCTCGGGATGCTCGTACATCACCCACATTATTTTGCCGGCGTCCATAGCGGAGCCGCCGCCTATAGCAATGATCGTATCCGGCGCAAAGGCACGCATTGCAGCAGTACCCTCTTTGGCGCATGCAAGCGTCGGATCGGGAGCAACGTTGAAGAAAGTCGTATGAGTGATCCCAAGCTCATCCAATTTGTCCGTAATAGGCTTGGTGTATCCGTTTTGATAGAGGAAGCTATCGGTGACGATAAACGCCTTTTTTTTGCCGTATACGCCGCCCAACTCGTTGAGTGCCACGGGAAGGCAACCCTTTTTGAAGTACACCTTTTGCGGTGCTCTGAACCACAACATATTTTCTCTCCTTTCCGCGATGGTTTTTATATTTATCAAATGCTTTATGCCTACATTTTCACTGACGCTGTTGCCTCCCCAGCTTCCGCAGCCGAGCGTAAGCGACGGAGCGAGAGCGAAGTTGTATATATCGCCTATACCACCCTGAGATGAAGGCGTATTGACAAGCAAACGGCAAGTATTCATTGCGTGCTGCCACCTGTCGATCTTGTCCTTGCAAGTTACTGCGTTTACGTATAGCGAGGACGTATGCCCCAATCCGCCGTCTTCGATGAGCTTTTCCGCCTTGGATACGGCCTCGTCGAAATCATGGGCCCTGTACATAGCGAGCACGGGAGATAGCTTTTCGTGTGCGAATTCCTCGCTCAAATCGACGCTTTCGACCTCTCCTATCAACACCTTGCTGCCCTCAGGAGCCTCGAATCCGCTCAATTTGGCGATAGTGCAAGCCGACTGACCGACTATCTTGGCGTTAAGCGCGCCGTTTATGAGAATGGTATGTCTGACCATATCCGTCTGCTCGGGAGTGAGGAAGTACGCGCCGCGAGCGGCCATTTCCTTTTTGAAAGCGTCATAAACCTTGTCAAGTACTATCACGGATTGTTCGCTTGCGCAAATCATGCCGTTGTCAAAGGTTTTGGAGTGCAAAATCGAAGACGCTGCCAATTTTATGTCCGCGCTGTCGTCCACAATGGCCGGTGTATTGCCGGCGCCCACGCCGACGGCGGGCTTGCCACTGCTGTAGGCGCTCTTGACCATTCCGGGACCGCCCGTAGCAAGAATCAGATCCGCCTCACGCATAAGGAGCGCGGAAAGAGGTACGGTAGGTTCATCTATCCATGCGATTATGTGTTCGGGCGCACCGGCCTTTACGGCCGCCTCATAGACTATTCTAGCAGCCTCGATGGTGCTCTTTTTCGCCCTCGGATGAGGCGAGAAAATTATTCCGTTGCGAGTTTTAAGCGCCAGAAGCGATTTAAATATAGCCGTTGACGTCGGATTGGTTGTTGGCACTACGGCCGCCAAAACGCCCACCGGTTCCGCCACCTTTGTGATGCCGTAGGCAGGGTCATGCTCAAGTACGCCGCAAGTCTTGACGTTGCGATAGGCATTGTAAATATACTCGGAGGCATAATGATTTTTGATCACCTTGTCCTCAACAATACCCATACCCGTCTCCTCAACAGCCATTTTTGCGAGAGGGATCCTTGCCTTATTAGCCGCCATAGCCGCCTCGAAAAAGATTTTGTCCACCTGCTCTTGAGTGAAGGCGGCGAACTGTCTTTGGGCCTGTCTGACGCATTTCAGCAATTCCTTTACCTTATCCTCGCTGTTTACGATAGCAAAATTGTTTTCCATAATTTCGGCTTCCTTATTATTTTTTGTTATTCAGCGCCTTCGGGCGCAGTTGTTTCAGATGATGTGGGAGCATCCTCGGAACCCGTAAATTTGCTTATTATCGCGTTCACGAGGCAAAAACTCTCCGCAATACACTCCTCGCTGAGATTGTCGTACGAGTCGTATCTTGTATGATAATAGTCGGGTAATTTTTTGTTTATTGCCGTAAGGCTTGCGCTTTTAAGACCGTTTTGAGAAAAAGCGGCACTGTCGGTAACTCCAAATGTATTAGGTCGAGCGGAACAATTTATTCCAACCGAGTTTGCGGCGTCCAAAACAAGTTTGACCACTTCATCGTTGCTCCGCACGCCGTAGTTCCAAGTCATATCCTTTGTACCAACGTTCAAAAATTGCAATTCTCTGAATGCATTCAACACAATAAAAGTCGCGTCCTCATAATCATTGGCATGCACGTCGCACCAACTTTTTGATCCTCGAAGTCCGGCGCAACTCGCGCCCACCAGGATAACGCCTATTTCTACGTCTTCAAACGAGATGTCTTTGATCGATCTAAGCGCTTCCAAGGCCACAAAACAACCGCTCAACCCATCGTTTGCGCCGTCAGTGACGTTTTTTCTGCTTACGAAGAAGTAGGACGCGCAAAACGGTATCAAAAATATGAGTCCCGCAAGTCCCGACCAAAGTGTAGCGCCCGACGCAATGCCGGCGCCGAATTCGCCCACAATCGCCCAACGCGCAATTGACAGTGCGATAAAATAAAGCACTCCCAATACGCTGAAAAGCTTCTGCAACACGTAAACCATGCTTCCGAGACGATATTTGATCGTATATTCGCGGCTTGCGTCTATATGCGCAACAAAGTAGAGTCTCTTTTTTGTCTCACCCAGACTTTTTTTAACCGCGATGACGTTTTGAGACTCCGCTTGAGCGTAAAGCGGATCGAGCATTCTTTTATAAAGAACGTATTCGAACACATATGGCACCAACGCCAGTACAAACAGCATCAGAGACAACATGGCCGAAAAGAAATAGGAAGCGACAGCAAGCAACGAGCACGTCACGCTCAACACCGTCCACCCCAAATACGCCTCGGGGGCGAATTTGAAGCTTTCCGTCTTTACTTCGTCCGCACATGCGGAAAGTTGCTCGGCAAAATATGCGGCGGTCTGCTTTTCGCCTTCGCTGCCGGCGGAACGCTTTCCGTAAGTTTTGCAGACCGTTTTTATCTGTTCACAGATATCCTTTGATACGCGGTTTTTTTCGGAATCTGTCATTTTGCTCCCCCGATATTGAGATTGGCGATGATAAGCTTTAACAACAACTTAAACACCGACTGTTTGTCGCCGTCAAGCGACGCCATCATGCGTTTTACGAAATCGTCGTTAGTAGCGGCTATGATTTTTGCCGCCTCATCTCCCTTCGGCGTCAGCGACAACACTTGTTCTCGCTTATCGTTGGCAGAAATGGCGACATCGATCATTCCTCTTTGTTTGAGCAATTTTACGCTTCTCGACACAAGAGCCTTGGAAACATCGAACTCTTCGGCGATTTGCGAAGCCGTAGTGCTTTCGCCAAGACAGGACAAAACCGAAATTTCGTTTGGCGAAAGCTCATATCCCTCAAGCGCCTTGGCATGGCAACTTTGATATTGATGAAGTATACGCCTGAATGCCGCGAGATAATACATTGCATTTTCGGTTTGTTTGTCTCTTATCATAAACTTGTATATTTGTATATTTATAACTTTACTATTATCACTTACAATATATACTGAGGCAAGGCGTATATAAAACACCTTGCCTCATACATGCGATATTAGTTTTCACCCTCGTCATCGGCTTCGTCTTTTGCCGACTCTGCCGGACTTTCAGCGTCGACTGCGTCGTCGATAGGCTTATTTTCGGGTTGAGATGCTTCGTCCTCATCCAAAAGCTTCGACAATTCGGGAAGATCTTCGGATATTATTTCTTCTTCCAACTTTTCCTCGTCTTGCTCGAATATGGGCACCGTACCGACGCTGCCGCCCGCAAACGGCATATTGGGCGCGTATCCTTCCTCAGCCGCATCTATGACAATCCCTTGAGCGTCTGCCGCGTCTAAAACCGCCTCGCCGTTTTCAAGAGCCAAAGCAGCCTTTCTCTTCTTGATCTCCTCAACAGCCTCCTGTTGTTCCTTCTCGTTGAACTTGTAGAAGAAGAGCGGAATGACAGTAAGGAAGAATGAGATAGCCGCTACGAGCATAAGGATCGTCCACATCGTATCCTTACTCTCTTTTGTGACTGCCGCGACGTTGCCGGCTTCGACGTCTGCAAGATAATATGCCAACACGCCCACAAAGGCGCCAACCGCCATACCTATCTTGTTGATGAGCGTCTGCATTGCAAAGCAGATTCCTTCCGCTCTCTCGCCCGTCTTGAGCTCGAGATATTCGACCGTGTCGCCGATCATTGCGTATGTAATTATGTTTCCGAAACCTTGCGGTATGCCTCCGATGACAAGAGCGATAATTAGCACTGCTATTGTTGCCGGGCTGGTGTAGTCGCCCTTGTCGGTCGCGATACCGACAATAAACGCGATGAGCATCGCTACGCCGCCTATGATGTGCGACCAAATGTAGGTGTTGCGCTTGCCGAATTTCTTTGTAAAGTAAGGCACGAGCAACGAAGCGATAAGTCCTCCGGGGACGACCGCAACCGTAAACACAGTGTACAGAGCCTCACCGAAGAAGCCTATGCCGCCAAAGTCGCCATGGGGCTTGATGATCCAAAATCCCGTTTGCGGACCCATAACGTATTTTGCAAAGTACAGGCCGCCCGTATAGGTAAACAGCATCCTCGCCGCGCCGCCGATACCCGAAAGCACTATGAGCATGAGCGGCTTGTTCTTAAACAATAGTTTGAGGTTGTGGCCCAAAGACGGAGGGGTTTCAAGCGTCTGATTGCGCTCCACGGTATTTTTGAATCCGAGATAGAACAGTGGCAACGCAATTACGCAACACACTATTGCAGCGACAAAGTAGATATATTTCAAGTCGTGCATGGTACCCAACTTCGAAACGTCTATTGCCGCGTAAAGTTCTGCGCCTGTGAAAGTGCCGAGCACCTTTTCCGCACCGGTTGTCACCACCAAATTGGGAAGTTCCTTAATCGGGTTGGCGGCTCCGAGTTCAAACAAAGCGTTGCAGGCCGATTGGAAAGCATCCGTAAGCTCTTTCAATGCGGTTGCATCGGTAACTTTTGCAGTAACCGTAGGAAGGATACTTGAATACCATTCCTGCACACTGCCTATGCCTGCCCAGCCATTTTCAACGCCTGCCAAGTAATCGCGCCAAGTAGTGACTCCGGCAAATTTTGTGGGATCCAAGCCCGCAATTTCACCTCTTGCGACTTGAGCGAACCAATCGTTGAGATTGACTTCCGGCGCAATCGCATAAGCATTGCGGAACAAGCCTTCCATAGAGTTGATCACCGTCTGGCTGGCGTTGGTGACGTTCATCGTAGCGGCGGTCATGTTCGACGTGATCATAGGTACGACGATTGTGACGATACCTGCACCCAACGTGCACAGCAGACGCGCTATCGTAAGCAAGTTGCCGCGGCGGTATGTGTCGTTGGACATCGCCGTGGAAAGACCCCAATAAGGAACGTCCGCGACTGTGTAGACCATACCCCAGATCAAATACACGATCGTGACAGCGGCAAAGCCTCCCGGCGATTTGGGATACCAAGGCAGGAAGCACAAGATAGTCATGATCATGATGGGGATCGCCATCCACTTCATATAAGGACGGCATTTGCCCCACTTTGTACGCGTCCTGTCCACAATTGAGCCCATGATCGGATCGTTTGCGGCGTCGTAAATACGCGCAAATAGCATCAACAACGCGACCGCGATCGCGCTGAAGCCAATGGCGTCCGTCATAAACACCGTGAGGTAGGAACCGACGATCGTACAGATCAGGTTCTGACCAAAGCCGCAGATCGAATAGCTCAATCCCTCTTTGGGCTGCAATTCCCCATCGCCCGGCGTGGAGCCGAACAGCTTATGGAGTAAAGTTCTCTTAGGAGTGCCGTCTTCCATGACGGCAGCTTGTTTCTTACTCATAATATCTCCCTTGAAATTTTGCCTTATATAAAATATAAAGCATATTGTAAATTTATTCTAACAGCATTTATGCAAACAATCAAGCCAAAATTTAATAAAAATTTAACAATTTAATCAAATCTGTCGAAATCCGCAAAATATGCCACTAAACAAATGTCCGCACGGGCGGACATCGTTCAGCGTATAAAATTGGTATGCTCGCTCCTCTGCGCCTCGGGCGGAGCGATCCCTTCGCGCTTTCCAAGCTCGATACACTTCAAAAGCCACGCCATATTTTTGCCCAAATTGCGCATTGTCTGCAGCCCCTCGTCGTCTCGCATCACCTCTTGAGGTGTATTGCCGTGCACCATATTCCAATAAGTTGAAGCAACTACGGGCATTTGAGATATTGTAAGATACTTTTCAAGCGCGTCCAACGACGCAGTAGTTCCGGCTCGTCTTGCAGACACAACTATAGCGCCGGGTTTGTGTTCGAAGTTCGCTCTGCCGGCATAAAAAGCCCTATCCAACGCGCAAATCACTCTGCCGTCGGGATGCGCAAAATATACCGGGGATCCGAATACGAAACCGTCGGCGTTCGCGGCTTTGGCAATAAGTTCATTGACTATATCGTCATCAAACACGCACTTCCCCTTTCCTTGGCAACCGCCGCATGCGACGCAATCTCTTATGGGTTTTGCCCCTATTTGCATTATTTCTGTCTCGACGCCCTCTTCATTGAGCGCTTTGGCCACTTCTTGAAGAGCCGTATATGTGCAACCGTGCGGTTTGCAACTCCCGTTGAAAAGCAAAACTTTCATAACCCCTCCGCATTGTGTATTTTATGCCGCGCGGCGTCTGGAACGGATGACGTTCGCATGCACATACAGATTATGAACCATTATATAAAAATTTGCAAACTTTTTATTTAAATCCATTGACATTCTTAACGGAGCGACATATAATACGATTGAACACTTGAATAACAGCTCAATTGTTCAAATAAATTACGAGGTAAATTATGGACGAACTCAAACAGGACGCGCTGGTGTCCGAAATACTCAGCCAATTGCCTTCCGAAACGACGATATACAATCTTGCCGAACTCTTTAAAGTATTCGGCGACCCAACTCGCACGCGAATCATGAGTTGCCTTGCCGTGAAAGATCTGTATGTTTTCGAGCTGGCGGAGATACTGGGAATGAGCGTATCCGCGGTCTCTCATCAATTGAGAGTGCTGAGAGGCGCAAAACTTGTCAAGGGCAGCAAAATGGGCAAAGAAGTGAGGTATTGTCTGGACGACGATCATGTCGTACAAATTATACAATGCGGCCTCACTCACATCAACGAAGAGCGCTGATACGCGTATATTGTCCTGGGAGGGGCATATGAAAAAATCATTCAAATTGGAAGAACTCGACTGCGCAAATTGCGCCGCAAAAATGGAAAGAGAAATAAATAAATTGGACGGAGTAAACAGCGCAACCGTCAATTTCATGTCTCAAAGACTGACTATCGACGCAGATCCGGAGGACTTCGATCGCATAATCGAAGCGGCGGCCCGTGTCTGCAAAAAAATAGAACCTGATTGCAATATCGTAAGATAAACAGGCGTTTAAGTATATATGAAACATCGATTGAGTAAAAAAGAGCGTGCAAATCTTGCGCGTATATTGATTGCGCTTTTGGCCTTCATCCCCATCTTCGCGGTGGATAAGAGCATAGGGCTTGCATCCTCTATCGGCGGAACGTACGGTTGGTTGTTGCCGTTCGGCTTATATCTTGCCGTATACTTGACTATAGGCTTTGACATTGTCTATCGCGCGGTGAGAAACATATTTCACGGACAAATTTTCGATGAAAATTTATTGATGTGCGTCGCTTCGCTCGGCGCATTCGCCCTCGCAATATTCAGGGGCGTAAACGGCCTTGATACGGAAGGTTTCGACGAAGCTTGCGCTGTGATGATCTTTTATCAAATCGGCGAATTTTTTCAGAGGTACGCAGTCGGTAAATCAAGATCGTCGATACAGTCCATTTTGGACATAAGACCCGACAGCGCAAACTTAAAGACCGAAAGCGGCGTAACGAGCGTATTCCCTGACGAAGTGGAAATCGGTCAAATCATAATTGTTTATCCCGGCGAGAGAGTGCCTCTTGACGGAATATGCGTTTCTGGCGCTACCTCGCTGGACGTTTCCGCGCTTACGGGCGAATCCGTACCCAAAGAGATCGCTGTCGGAGACGAGGCGCTCAGCGGATCCGTCAACATCTCATCCACGATAGAACTAGAAGTGCAAAAGCAATACTACGACAGCACTGCGTCAAAGATACTCGAACTTGTGGAAAAAGCGTCGGACAAAAAATCCAAAACCGAAAATTTTATCACTAAATTCGCGCGTTATTACACCCCTACCGTAGTGATCATAGCGCTCATACTTGCCGTCATACCGGGCGCGGTTACCGGCGATTGGTCGATTTGGGTATATAGAGCCTTGAGTTTTCTCGTCGTATCCTGCCCCTGCGCGCTGGTCATATCCATTCCCCTGGGATTTTTTTCGGGGATAGGCGCCGCGTCAAAATACGGTATACTTGTAAAAGGCTCCGACTATCTTGAAAAGTATGCAAAAGCAAACAGCTTTGTTTTTGACAAGACTGGCACCTTGACCAAGGGAAATTTCGAAGTCGTCGAAGTCTATCCCCATCAAAACGCCGAAGAAGTATTGCGGCTCGCGTCGATTGCCGAAAACGGGTCCTCTCATCCCATCGCGCAATCGATATTGCGAAAATACGATAAGAAAACGGACGCAAGTTATACTCTCACAAACGAACCCGGCATGGGCATAGTCGCAAAAAAAGATGATGACGTCATTCTTTGCGGCAATCGAAAACTAATGGAGTCATACGGGATATCCGTACCCGACGCGGATATCATAGGCACTGTGATTTTTGTGGCGCACAATTGCGATTACGTGGGATACGCCGTGATCCGCGACGAATTGAAACCCGACGCCGCCGAAATCGTTGCGGAACTCAAAAGTTCGGGCGCGAGGACCGTCATGCTGACCGGCGACGGCGAGGCGACGGCAAACGACATTGCAACGCGCGTTGGCGTAGATGAATACAAAGCCTGCCTATTGCCTGCCGATAAGGTGAACGAAGTCGAAAGACTTTTAGCCGAAAAAAACAGCAATCAAACGCTATGTTTTGTAGGCGACGGCATAAACGACGCACCCGTGCTGATGCGCTCCGACATCGGAGTGGCAATGGGCTGCTTAGGCAGCGACGCGGCAATCGAAGCGGCGGACATTGTGCTTATGCGCGACGAACTCAACGGCCTGACCACTGCGCGCAGAATAGCGAAAAAAACCATGCGCATAGTACGCGAAAACATAATCTTTTCACTCGGCGTTAAACTGGCTATACTCATACTCTCCGCGATTGGCATGGCAAGCATGTGGATGGCGGTGTTCGGCGACGTCGGAGTTGCAATTATTGCGATCCTAAACGCTATAAGAATAAACGGCAAATATAAAACCGTACAAAAATATGCTCTTGATCAGAAGTGAGTTTCCCCGGAAAATATCATAACAATTTGTATCATATTCCGCCATTTGGCTATTAAAAAAGCAAGGTCGAAACCTTGCTTTTAATTTACAGCCTGTCTATTTTTATTGCATACTGCACTTATATTCCGTCCCCCAATCCGACATCGCGTCAAGTATAGGTTTTAATGACGTTCCGAGCGGAGTAAGCGAATATTCCACGCGCGGCGGCACTTCCGCATACACGGCTCTTTCGACAAGTCCGTCATCTTCAAGCGCGCGTAAATTGTCCGTCAGCACCTTTTTACTTATGGATGGAATAGTCCTGATAAAGTCTGTAAAACGCTGTTTGCCTTTATATAACAAATTGCGAATAAGAAGCAGTTTCCATTTATTACCGATGAGCAGTACAGTCGTTGCGACGGGACACTCGGGCAATTCTTCTTTTGTCAACATGCTCTCTACCTACCTTCTGAAAAGTTACTCCATTATAAAACGAATAAACAAATATGTCAATAGTTCAAATAAGCAACTAAGTATCATATTTATTATTTGATAATAGATTTGTAACATTTATGCGTTTCTTTTTTGATTTGCTATACTATTAGCGTAATCAATGAGAATTACAAAAAATTTTTCAGGAGGCTTATAATGGCTGATTTCAACAAAATCACATTAAGAAACGAAGCAAGAAC
>CANREO010000012.1 GCA_947629635.1 uncultured Clostridia bacterium | reverse complement strand
CGTATATGGCGATTATCACCTGCACCATTTCCTTGACGAAAATGGCGATGACAAACGCATAATGCACAAACCACGGATTTGTCATCACCATGCCCGGCATGATCTCTTGCCCTACCAAATTCTTGCCTATGGGGGTCAATCCCGTGCACAGAGACAGACACAGCAATACGGCTATATGCATTAGTTTGTCGGCAACCGGATCCAGCGCCATGCCTATGCCGCTCTGCATATTGAATCTTCTTGCGATCCAACCGTCAAACAGGTCGCTGACCGCCGCCGCCAAAAACACTCCGAATGCGGCATAGAACATTTTGAAATCTGCTCGAACGCCGCCCACTGCCATAAGGACAACGAATACAGGCACGCAAAGTATGCGAAAATAAGTGATCAGATTGGGGATCGTCCACAAATCTTTGAAATCGATTTGACCCATTCTTTTTGCCATAACGAACTCCGGGCGCGCGGTAGCGCGCACATATAATAAATAAAGTCCCGAATATTATAGCAAATATTTGCGCGCGTGTAAACAATAAAAGCGCAAGAGTTTGCACAAAATATCTATTGAAACAAATATAATATCGCGGAGACTTTATGAAAAGGTGCCTTATAATTATCAACAGATCCGCCGGCGGAAGTAAAAAGGTCAACTTCGAAAGCGTGGAAAAATGCCTCGGCGATATGTACGAATACACGCATTTCACTATACCTGACGACGGCGAACCCAATCCCGAAAATTACGACGCTGTGGCGGCCTGCGGAGGCGACGGCACACTGAGTTCCGTGCTTACAAAGATATACAATAAACCTGTGGACGTATGGTATTTCCCCTCCGGCACCCTCAACGACAAAGCAAAAGCTTATCGATACAGCCATGCGCGCACATCCTGTCCCTCTACGGGAAACGAACCGGCAGACAAAAGAATTGTGATAGGCCGATATGACGGCAAAGGCATTTTCACCTATGTGCTGGCATGCGGAACTTTTACCCCTATAGGCTATGACGTAAGCTGCGAGGTCAAAAAGAAATTAGGAGCGTTGGCATACGTCTCACAAATATTAAAAGAATACAAAGTGCATCGAATAAGAGCAAAAATCGACTGCGACGGAAGAAGTTTCGAAGGCGATTTTACGCTGATAATGTTTGTCAAATCTCCGCGATGCTTCGGATTTCGTTTCAATCGAGACTATGACGCGGAACAAATCGGCGGACATTTACTTGCCATACGCGCACCCAAACATAACGGATTGATGGGAGCCGTCGAGATATTTTTTCCCTTCTTCAAAGCATTTTTTATAGGCCTCGATCACGAGGAGGATGGCAATCTGATATTTTTGCGTACGCAACGCGTTGCTTTGCAATTGGATGAGAAAGTAAATTTTTGCAGAGACGGCGAAAAACAGACTTTATGCGGCGGTTGCCACAACATAGATTTTGTTCGTTCTAAATGCAACTTCAATCTTATAGAAAAGTAAAACTCGTACTTAACGCACGAGTTTTGTACTCATAAACATTTGTTTTTGCGATTTCAACCGATCACAAGATCTACAACGTCTTGTGGGGTTTGCAGGATATAGTCCGCCCCGTATTCTTCAAATTCCTCTCTGTTGCCATACCCCCAAAGTTCCGCCGCTACGTCTACGGAACAGGCATGCGCGCCAACTATGTCGTACAGACGGTCACCCACCATCAATACTTTTGTCCTGTCTTTGACCGAAAGACCGTCCAACACAAGTTCGATGACATCCTGCTTATTTTCCTTGCTTGCGTCCGTAGACGCGCCTCCAACAAAATCGAAGTAAGGACGCAAATTCAAACCGTCTATCATGATGCTTGTAAATTTTATCGGTTTTGACGTGGCTATCGCAAGCTTTTTGCCGGCCTTTTTCAACCTGTCCAACATGTCGGTTACGCCCGGATATATCTCGCAAGCGCGCCAACCGTCCGCTTCGTACATGCCGCGATACAGATCGATAAGTTCTTCTATCTCGTCAAGCTCCAAGCCGAAAAACTCCTTCATCGACACTCTGAAAGGAGGGCCTACCATCTTGTCGAGCACATCGGGCGTATAGCTTATGCCCTTCTTGTCCAAAGCGTAGGTGATGCAGTTGATTATGCCGGGCTTGCTGTCGGTCACAGTACCGTCCAAATCAAACAAAACGTAGTCATATTGCTTCATGTGATTATTGTAACTTATTTTGAGCGCGCGAAGCAACCGATTTTGCCATTTTTATACAAACGAACGTATAAAGTTCTCCCTATCTCCTCCGAACAGTGCGCTTACGGGTATTTCAGGCATGGTGAGCGCTCCCCTTGCGCCGTTTTCGTACATGCGGATATTGGCTTGTGCATACGCGACCATGACGCTCGCCGTAAAATACGGATTGCTGTCAAGCTTCAACGAAAGCTCGATTTTTGACTTACAACCGTTATAATCGCCCACTCCTATAACCTTGCCGGCGTGTCCCATCGACGAGTGTTCGTTTATAAGTTCCTCCTTGCTTATAAAGTGAACTTCCGTATCATACGGCTCAAAATAATTCGGCATATTTACGATTTTTTGTCTGATCAACTCCTTATCCGCGTCGGGTTTTGCCACAACATAACACTCGCGTCTGTGCTTTTGTCTGTCCGTAAGATCCGCTCCGTTGCCTTCGTAAGCCATATTTACGGCAGCCGCGATAGGCACGGTATATTGTTTTGCGTCCTCAACGCCGTCTATGCGCCTTATCGCTTCGCTGTGGCCCTGCGACACGCCCCTACCCCAAAAGGTTTGACATTGCGCGCCGAGCATTATCCCATTAAACAATGCCCTGGTCAGAGAAAACACTCCCGGATCCCAGCCTATGCTTACAAAACATAAGCGGTCATGCTCATTTGCGACATCGTTCATTCTTCGTAAATACGATGGAATTTTAGCATGCGTATCGAAACTATCCACGGTATTAAATCGTGCGGCGAGCATACATCCCGTCTGCTCGACGTCGTTGGCGCTTCCCGTACATATCAAGACAACATCTATATCGTCTTTGATATCCGCAAGTTCTTCCTGACGATAAAAACTCGTGCCGAAAGGCGAAGAGAGCAAATACGGATCACGCCTCGTAAAGACGCCTACCGGTGTCATATCGCTGTGGGCGCATACAATGTTCTCGCATGCCTTGCCCAAGTTGCCGTAACCAACAATAGCAATTTTTCTCATGCAAATATTGTATGCTACACCCTCGCGCTTGTGACCTCGCTATCGCACGCAAAACGCTTAGATATACATATATTGCAATGGATAAAATTTATAAAAGGTGACAATAATCCACTCTATGGAAACATATAGACGAGGCGAATTATATTATGCGGATCTAAGTCCCGTCATAGGAAGCGAACAGGGCGGCGTGCGTCCGGTGCTAATAGTGCAAAACAATATCGGCAATAAGTACAGCCCCACAGTGATTGCTGCTGCGGTGACTTCGCAACTTGACAAGGCAAAATTGCCCACGCATATCGCTCTACCCGCAAATCAATACGGGTTGCCTAAAAATTCGGTGGTCCTGCTTGAACAAATACGCACGATAGACAAGCGTCGCCTTAAAGAAAAAATAGGCGAATTACCGCTGAATATGATGGCGAGAGTCAACGAAGCTCTGCTTGTGTCTTTGGGCTTTTTTGAAACGTAAACGGCATTTTACAATACAAAATTTGCAATTTAAACTCTTTATTATGAAAAAGGCGGCGCTGCCGTCTTTTATAATGTCAGGCTATGAAATCTCAAATTTAAGTATGCCGACCTGCGTGTCTACGGTGACGGATTTTCCATCCGCAAGGTCTCCGCTTATGACAAGCTCGCTGAGTTTGTCTTCTACAAGACTTTGTATTGTCCTGCGCAATTGCCTGGCGCCGTATCTTTTGTCAAAGCCCTTTTTTGCCAGCACTGCACGAGCGCTCTCCGTAACATTGAGCGAAATATTACGCTCCGCAAGACGCTTTTCTAGCGACTTGATCATTAGCGTGCAGATTTTGGATATACTGCTCTCGTCAAGGCTTTCGAATACAACTGCTTCGTCTATGCGATTTATGATCTCGGGCTTCATATATGCCCTCAATGCCTTCATATGTCTGTCTTTTGCGCTCTCCTCTTCCGAAACATTGTCGCCAAAACCAAGGCCTTTTTTATCCGATGTCGGCGCGCCTATGTTCGATGTGAGAATTATTATGGTATTTTTGAAGCTTACTGTACGTCCGTGGCTGTCTGTCAGTATGCCGTCCTCAAGTATTTGCAGCAACAAATTGTATATATCCGCATGCCCCTTTTCTATTTCGTCGAAGAGCACTACGGAATAGGGTTTTCTGCGCACTTTTTCCGTCAGTTGTCCGCCCTCTTCGAAACCGACAAGTCCCGGAGCGGAGCCTATGAGCCTCGCCACGCTCTCTTTTTCCATATATTCGGACATATCGACGCGTATCAACATTTTTTCGTCGCCGAACATTGCTTCGGCAAGCGCCTTTGCCAATTCCGTCTTGCCGACGCCCGTAGGCCCCAAAAATATGAATGAGCCGATCGGTCTGTTGGGATCTTTCAACCCGGCCCTGGCTCGCTTTACCGCCCTGGCCACGGCGCTACAGGCCGCAGGCTGTCCGATAACTCTACTCATAAGTTGTTCTTCGAGCTTTTCAAGTTTGACTTCTTCGCCGTCCTTTATTTTGCTTACGGGTATACCCGTCCAATTGCAAACTATGTCTGCGATATCGCTTTCGCCTATCTCCATAGACGGCCTTTCGCCTTCTTCAAACCTTCTCTTTCTGTCTTCGAGTTCTTCTCTCAAAGCCTTTAGCCTCGCACAAGTTTCGAAGTCCTCTTTTTCCTTCGCCGCTTCCAACTGCCTTTCTGTCTGCTCGATTTTTGTATCAAGTTCCTCCTCGCTGCGGAAGCCGTGCAACTTTTTAGCAGCCGCGGCCTCGTCTATAAGGTCTACGGCCTTATCGGGCAAAAATCTGTCGGTAATATATCTACTCGAAAGTATCGCCGCCGCCGAAATGGCTTCGTCCGTGATAGTCACGCCGTGATGAGCTTCATATTTTGCTCTGAGTCCTTGCAAAATCGCTATCGTATCGCTCACGCTCGGCTCGTCCACGGCAACGGGTTGGAATCGCCTCTCCAAAGCGCTGTCCTTTTCAAACTGCTTTCTGTATTCCTCGAGGGTGGTCGCGCCTATCACCGTCAATTCGCCTCTTGCAAGCATAGGCTTCAAAACGTTGGCGACATCCAATCCTCCTTCGCTCGAACCGGCCTTCAGTACAGTATGTATTTCGTCGATGAAAAGTATTATTTTGCCGTCCGCCTTTATTGCCTCCAATACTTTTTTCAGCCTTTCTTCAAAATCACCTCGATAGCGAGTGCCCGCGACAAGCGCTGTGAGATCAAGCGAAAATATCGTTTTATCTTTCAATCCTTCGGGGACGTTTGAATCCGCAATAGCCTGCGCCAACCCGTCAATCACGGCGGATTTGCCCACGCCCGGTTCACCCACCAACACAGGATTGTTTTTCGTTCGACGCGACAGTACTTGTATGACTCTTTGCGTCTCTGCCTCCCTGCCTATGACAGGATCCAACCTATGTTCTCTTGCTTTAAGCGTCAAATCGGTCCCGAATTCGGATATGTCAATGGGACCGCCGATAGCCTTTTTATCGGCGTCCGAACCTTTATATCCGTAAAAATCGCTTTTTTTGATCGCGTCGCCGTACGTAGACGACATTTCCGGATTGGCCACGCAATAGTAGGGCTTATTTTGCCCTGTAATAACCTCATACGCCATGCGTTGCACGGATTCCGGAGTGCATCCGATATATCCGACGAGTTTCGCCGCCATTGATGAAGCGTCCTCAAGAATGGCAAACAACAAATGCTCCGCTTCGACAAAGGGACTGCGCATATCGTTTGCCACTTTTATCGCCACTCTGACAGCCTCGGCGGCACGCTGGGACAATTCCACACTTCCGCAGGGCGGTTGCATGCGAAATGCGCCTCTTATCTTAGCCGGGGTGAGCCCGACAGTACTGAGTATGCGATACGCCTCCGTGCCCGGAATGGCGCAAAGCGCATAGAGGATATGCTCCGTATACACCACTCCGCCCGTGTTCAAGGCGAAGTCGGACGCATATTGCAATATATCCTGCGCAGGTTTTGATAGCATCGCTTAATCCTCCGTAACGATCTCCCGTACAAGACGCGCGCGCTTAACGCTGCGCTCCGTCTCCGAGATCCCTTCAGTCAAAATATCCAGTGAAGATGTGCTGAGCCATATCAACTTATTCAGCACCCTCATATCCTTTATCGGGAGCACTCCGAGTATTACGCCCAGCTTCACATCTGCGATCAGCGACATAAGCTCTTCGCCGCCGAGCATATACGCGCCCTTCAACGTGCCGTAACTTCTGTATATCCCGTCAAGCAACTCGCACTTCGACATCGCCATAAGTCTCTTTAATGCTTCGCGCTCCAATCTGCACAACTTGGCCGCCGCCAAAACGACGTGTTGCAATATGCTCTCTTCCGACGCGTCGATGGAACCTTGATTGGATATCTGAAACATGTCGTAGGCATCTTCGCTGCCTTCTCCGAAATATCCGCGGACAGTTAGTCCTCTGTCCAATCCCAGATCTTTGAAAACTTTTTTGACGCCGCACATCCTGTTGAGCGCAGGCAAAAACAACAATACCGAAGCGCGCATCGCCGCTCCCAAATTGGTCGGGCACGCGGTGAGATATCCAAGTTGCGCGTCATAGGCGATATCGAGCGTCTGCGCCAACTTCTCATCGTATCGCTTCAACTGTCTATACGCCTCGTTGAGGCTCATTCCTTCAAGTACGCACTGAGCTCGAATATGATCCTCTTCATTCAACATGACGGAAATTCCGTACTCGGAATTTTTCTGCAATATCAATGCTCCGAGAGGATGCTCGGCAAGTGCCGGCGAAATATAATGTCCCTCTATAAGCGCTTTTTTCTTCATTGCCCCAAGCGTACGCATGGGATAAACTTCCGCCTCAAACAGTCCTTTCGTCGCGTCAAAAGCGCCGCGCAGGAGCGCATGCACATCCTCTCCATCAGTCAAAGTCGCAGGAAAGCGCAACCCTCGTACGTTGCGCGCGAATCTGACTCTTGAACTTATAGCATACAGCGAAAGATTTTCGGCGTCTTCATCTGTCAAACGGATATCGGGCATCATTCGCTCTCTGCCGACAAGCGCGGCGGCTTCTTCGCAAGCGATCTGCCTCATCTGAGTATAACATTCGGGACAGCCAAACATATACGTGTCCTTGAACTTTTCGTAAGTCCAACCGCATTCGTCGCATTCCAGACCGAGTCGAGCGCGCCTCATTTGCGCAAGTTGCAACGGCATCACTCCGCGTTTAAGGCATGCGGAATAACACGCTTCGCAGTACGCGTATTCAAAGGCTCTTCCGTCTGTCATCACGTTTTCAAAACGGGTCGCCTCCGCCTTATGGCATATGTCACATATCCTTTGCACTTGTATTTCCGAATATCTAACTGAGTATTTTATTCAAATAAGCCTTATACTTGTCGCTCAACGCCGGGTCGCGAATGGCAAAATCGGTGATTGCCTCGAGGTAGCCCTCCTTGTCGCCTATATCGTAGCGTCTGGCGTCGAACTCGCACGCATATACGGGTTTACCCGATTGCGCAAGCATATCGATCGCTTCAGTGAGATATATCTCGCCGTCACGCTTCGGGGTCTTCGGAATGGCGTCGAATATATCGGGCGCAAGCACAAATCTGCCAAGCGAAACAAGTCTGCTCGGCAATTCTCCCACGGGCTTCTCCACGATGCCGCGCACTTTGGTTATCTTGCCGTCGGATCCGCCGTCGGCGATCATAACTCCGCATTTGCGCGCGATCTCCTCTGACGAGCGCTGACATCCCACGATTGTGGCCTCACCCGTACTTTCATAGGCGTTTATAAGTTGTTTAGTAACGGGTTCTTCGTCTGCCGTATACATCACGTCGTCACCGAAGAGCACTGCAAACGGCTCGCCGCAAGCAAATTTTTTGCCAAGCGCGATAGCGTTGGCATTGCCGTCCATTCGCCTTTGTACGGCAAAAGAAATTTTGAGATCGAAACTTATGTTTGCAAGCTTGTATTCGGCCTGCTTATCATGCGCGAGCAATTGCTCGTTCAACTGTTTATTTGGTTGAAAAAGCCTTTTTATACACTGCTTTTGCGGAGATATTACTATAAGCGCTTCCTCTATTCCCGATGCCTCGGCCTCTTTAAGTATGTAAAAAAGCGCCGGAGTATCGACTATGGGCAATATCTCTTTTGGCAATGCCTTTGTCGCCGGCAAAAATCTCGTACCAAAACCGGCGCACGGAATTATAGCCTTTTTTACTGTCATTATACCCTCCTTCTGCGGTAAACCGCACGGTATAAATTGTATGCACCCTTCGAGGAAAAGTTCTATATCTATTACAAAATATTGTAGCACAAACTTTGCGCGCACACAAGTATGTTATATAAAAACACAGTAAAAAGTATAATATATGCGTTTCAAATAGACACAGATGAAAAATATCGACCGCATTTTTATATGCCGTTATCAAAAATAACAATATAAACGAGCATTCTAAGAGTTTCGTTTGCTAAATGCACAATCTGAATAAGGTTCATGCCAATAAGTTTAACGCATCAAATATATCTTCCATGCATTTGGCCTCTCCTACGCGACGTCTGACCTCTTTTGCGCAACTTTTAGCTTTTGCATAACGGCAAAGATGCAACTTCATGAGGTTTGCGACTACGTTTTCGGGATAGACCGACAGCAACAGTTCTATATGTTTTTTTATATCTTCTATCAAATCAAACTTGACATCTAACCCACTCAATCTTGAAAATATATATGGGTCGCCAAGAGCAGCACGACCTATCATAAACGCGTCCGCTCCGCTTAATATACGCACTCGATTCAAACTCTCGATATCAACGATATCGCCGTTTGCGATAACAGGGATATCTACAGCCTCTTTGACTGCGCGCGTGATTGTATGATCCGCTTCGCCGCCGTAATATTGTTCCCTATAGCGCGGATGCACCGTAACTGCGCATGCGCCGCCCTTTTGCGCGGCTACAGCGCACTGTACCGCAAGCGGCTCGCCCACGACTATACCGGCGCGCATTTTGACCGTCACGGGCTTTTTAGACCCTTCTATTGCCGCGATCACTATTTCCGTAATAAGATCGGGATTTGCCATAAGCGCGCACCCGTCGCCGTTAGAAAACACTTTGCGCACGGGGCAGCCCATGTTTATGTCCACAATATCGAACTTTTTAAGTCTCTCGTCCGCGGCCGCCTTATATATAAATTCGGGATCGCTTCCAAACAGTTGTATCGCGCAAGGTTCCGCGCTTGTTGCCAATAGAGCGTCGGTCCCTTTATTGTTATACACAATGCCCTTTGCGCTTACAAGTTCGGTATAAGTCAGTCCTGCGCCGTATTTTGCGCAAAGATATCTAAAGCCAATATCCGAAAATCCGGCTATCGGCGCAAATAACAGCTCGCTTTTAAGCTGTATTCCGCCGATATTCATGCATTTTCCTCCTTCTTCGCCATGTCCCAAAACTTATCCAACTGGTCAAGAGTATAATCGCTCATTTGTTTGCCGTCCGCGCCGGCAAGGGCCTCTACACGCTCGAAACGTCTCAAAAACTTGTCGCTTGCTCCCCTCAGCGCCATCTCCGACTCTACATTGTAAAAGCGCAAAACGTTTACGGCAGCAAAAAGCAAATCGCCAGCCTCTTCCGTCCTGTGCGACTCGTCTGCCGCCCTCAGCTCGCAAAGTTCCTCTTCCAACTTCTCTATGGCTCCGTCAACGCTATCCCAATCGAAGCCGCATTTTTTGGCTAATTTTTGCAATTTTTCCGCATATAAAAGCGAAGGCAAATTTTTGGGAACACGTTGCATCGCGTCGCCCATAGATTTATACTTTTTCTCCTTCTTTTTTGCCTCTGTCCAAAATTTCAGAGCCTCTTCGGGAGTGTTTGCATGGTTGGAGCCGAAAATATGAGTATGTCTGTCTATGAGTTTGCGGCACAATTCGGTATACATGTCGTTTGAAGTAAATTCGCCCTCTTTTTCGGCAATAAGAGCATGAAATACCGCTTGCATAAGCACGTCGCCGCTCTCTTCGCGCATCATATCGGCGTCTTTGGCGTCAATCGCTTCCAAAAGTTCGTATGCTTCTTCGATGAGGTTTATGCGTATGCTCTCGTGCGTCTGCGCCCTATCCCACTCGCAACCGTCGTCTGCGCGCAGACGACGCATTATTTCTTCGAAATCGGCATATCCGAATCGTTTTCGCTGTGTGAGCGGAGCAGCGTCTATAACTATAGTCCCGGTCATATTTATCTCGGACACCTTCGTCATATATTGCGTACTGCCGCTTTTAAGCAACACATCGACATCCCCCACTGCGTCAAGCAATTTTCGCTTGATGGGGACAAGCGCATTTTGTTCGTCTATTTCTATAATTATAGGAATGCTTCTGTCTAAAACGGTCGCAGACAAAAAATCCGCGGCTATGTAACGATGATAAGATCCTCTTAAAATTTCATCCGATTTCATCTCTGTACTCCCAAAATCTCACTATTCTGTGCAGCCCGCAAAGCAATCTGCGCATAGGCAGATATTCCAACTCTTCTCTGCCCAACAGTCCAAACAGAAATACCAGCCAAACGTAAAGCGCCGCGCATACCAAAAAACCTACTGCCGTCGCAACGATATCGTTTTTTATAAGGCTGCCTACTCCTATTCCGACAAGCCCCATTATAACACCTGTAAGCAGGTTTAGGCCAATGTTTTTTTCAAGATGAAGGCCGCATATTTTGAAATAACATATATTGACGCCCACATAAGCCGCAACGGACATAGTCACAGCGGCAAGCGCCGCGCCCAAAATACCGACATACCTGGTCAAGAGCAGACTTAATACTATCTTAATAGTAATGGCTATTGCCATGCTGACAATAGCATATCCCGTTTTGTCTAACGCTTGTAGAAGCGACACATATATCTGCATTGACGACAAAAGCACTATATTTGCAGACGATATCCTCAACAAATTTATGGCAATAGAAAGTTCCGCAATGCTCAAAGCCGGGTATATCGTCGCCATAATTCTTTTCGCAAAAACTCCGAAAAAAAACGCTGCCGGCACGCCTATAAGATAAGACAACTTGACGGATAGTTTGCTTTTAAGCATAATCCCGTCTATATCCATCTTCACGCGCGATACGGACACTGACGGAACGATCGCCACGGCAAGCGACATGATGAGCACGATAGGCATGTTGATAAGCGAATTTACAGGGCCGCAGAGCAGACCGTATTCTGCAGTAGCGGCTGCTTCGGATACGCCGGACAACTTCAGCATGTTTACGATTATTACGCTGTCGGAAAAATTTGACAGAGGCATCATCAGCGCGACCACGGCTATGGGAAAGGACATCTTAAAAAAATTCCTCGCCTCGCCCGGCATCAACCTCAACTTTTCTCCTCTTAAATTTTTGCCTCTAACGAAATAAACGATGATGAGATAAATCAGCGCGCAAACTTCCGAGATCGCAAGACCTAAGAGAGCTCCGTTGACGGCGGCGATCACTCCGCGCGGTTTCAAGAGCAAAGAAAGCCCTATCCCGGCGCCAAGTTTCACCGCCTGCTCAATTATATTCGATACGGCTGTCGGGATCATATACATTTCGCCTTGAAACCATCCCCTGAAACCGGCTATAATGACTACAAGAACGACCGTGGGCGCAATGATCACAAAACCCAAGCGCGTGTCGGAATTGCCCTGCCATTTGGCAAGTTGCCCAGACAAAGCAAATGTTATTATTGCAAATATTGCTCCAAGCGCGCCGAGAGTCAGCATTGCGCTGAAAAGATATTTCTTTGTAGGCTCGCCCCCTACGCGTTTTTCGGCCACGATCCGCGACAGAGCCGTCGGTATGCCGGCTGTGGCAAGTACGGTAAAAAGCGCAAACACGGGAAAGACCAGCTGATACATTCCCATACCCTGCGCTCCCAAAATGTTCGTCAGCGGAATGCGATATAACGCGCCCAAAAGTTTGGCAACAATACTGCCGATGGCAAGCACTGCCGCACCGGACATCATCCTGCTCTTAAGTTTTGCTTCATCATGTTTTTGCATATCATGAAAGCGACGCCTCTATAAGGCCAACGCAAAAGTGAAGATAAGCGCGAGATATATCGCTTGGCAAGCTGTCCAGCATCAGCATCGCGCCGCCTACGAGGTCGCCGCGTACCGTAACGGGCTCATATACCGCATATACGCAATCGCATTGTTTATCACGAAATAAATTGCTAAGCTCATCGCCATGAAATACAACAGCTCTCCTTGCGCGCACCGCGTCGGAAAAGGTTTCGGTCAATTCGGCGCCGATATAACGCTTTTTGTTTTTACCCTCAGCGGCTACTACGGAGTCCTGCGTAACTACAAGCACGTCCGCCTGGGTTTCTTTGGAAAGCAGACCGGCCACCGCCTTTAAGGTAGCAACGATGCTTTCGAATCCGCTGTATTTTCTCAAAGTTACTGTGTCAGTCTGCATCGTTATTTCCATTTCGTCGCCCTCGTTCAAGTGAAGCGTGCGGCGCATCTCTTTCGGTATTACGATGCGGCCCAACTCGTCAAGTCGTCTTACAATTCCGGCAAGTGCCATAGTATCCTCCAAATCGAAAATAGTATCTTTCATTATTTTGAGAATATTCTTATATATCTTTTTTGTTTTGCAAAAAGGAATCATAAATAACAAAAAAGCGACTTTACCTGTCGCTTTACATAAACAAACATGCTTTTATAAATATTACATATAAGATCAGGTATTCTTTTTTTCGATCACTCTTTCAAGGATCATGCAGTCGAAATCAGTATCCTCGATAAAATCTCGCTTCAAATACTTTACTCGATTGAATCTTTCGAAATGCTTAAGATGAGTGGGCAAAGATATGGGCGTAGCGCTGTCAAGCCTATAAGATATCTCCTGCAAAGCTTTTATAAAACTGCTTTGCTTCAAAGGAAAATCGTCCTCATAGATGATGTCTCTCAATATTTTGTCGCCCTTCAAAATCTTAGCCCAAATCTTCATATCCGCCTCTTTTATATAATATCACACCTTTCGCTCTATGCCAACAAAATCTTCCTCTTTCATGCGCTGTATGAGGCATGGTACAACTAAATATAGTATATTGTTAAAAATATATTTTTGTTGTTTGATTTTGCAAATATTTTGTGATAATCTGTTTCCACGTATGAACTCGGAGGCACAGTGAGTTTCGCAAAATTTTCAAGCGATTTTTTGATGGAGACATTCACTCTCGTTGACAATCTTTTTATCAGCGAGCACCTTCCCTATTGCGACGACAAACAAATCAAGGTCTATCTTTATGGGCTCTACCTATGCGGAGGCAACGGCGAATCTTTGGATCAGTTGTGCGCTAAACTTGACATGACTGAGGCCGAAGTAATCTCCGCATACGGATTTTTCGAGGATATGGGTTTAGTGCAGATCCTGTCAAAATCTCCCCTCGAAGTTAAGTATCTCAGCCTAAAAAAAGCCATGCAACCGCCCAAAAAGTACAAGGGCGAAAAGTGGAACGACTTCAACACTCATCTGCAGCAACTCTTTCCCGAACGCATGCTCACTCCAAACGAGTTCAACGAATATTACACCTTTTTAGACGATTCTAAACTCGATCAGGACGCAATGCTGATGATTGTGCAATATTGCATAAATCTGAAAGGCGTCGGCGTACGCTATCCTTATATCCTGGCAGTCGCGCGCAATTGGGCGGCCGACGGGGTAAGAACGGTCGGTGACGTCGAGGACAGACTGAATCAATATGAAAATCAATCCGAGCAAATGAGGCAAATCTTGGCGGCGCTTGGCAGAAAGGGCGGCGCGGAACTCGAAGAGAAGCAGATGCTTCTTAAATGGACCAGAAGTTGGGGTTTTGAACAAGACGCCATCCTCGCCGCCGCTAAGACGTTGAAAGGAAACAAAAGTTTCCGCAAACTGGACGGCAAATTGGATGAATTTTACCGCATGACTATCTTCACATCGGCAGAAATGGCAGACTATCAAGCTCATCGCGAGCGACTCAATCAACTCGCCGTAGCCGTAAACAAAAATTTGGGCGTCTACTATGAATCGTTCGAGCACGAAATCGAGGTCTACATATCGCCCTGGACATCCATGGGTTTCGAAGACGTCGCAATCGTAAAACTCGCGCATTACTGCTTTGTAAACAATGTGCGCACGCTTGAGGGAATGAACGGCATTGTGAAAAAATTCTATACGATGGGTCTGCTCAGCGAAAATAGCATTGATCAATATTTGAAACTTCAGGATGAGCAAGACTCAAAAATACGCAAAATAATAGAAGCGAGCGGACTCAATCGCGGTGTCACGACGTCCGACAGAAACTACTACCGCACGTGGACTGCGGATTGGGGCTTTGACGACGACTTGATTTTGTATGCGGCGTCGCAGGCTGTCGGCAAGACCTACCCCACGCCCTATATCAACAGGTTGCTGTCCGAATACAGAAAAAACGGCATAACCACCGTCGAACAAGCGATGCGCGCCACACTCGCGCCCATACAGCCCCCGACAAGCGAAGCGGCGATGGCCAAAAAGGCGGAAGAGAACGCAAAACGCAAGCGGGAAAACGACGAGCGCGAAGCGAGAGAGCGGCGCGTGCGAGAAGCGCTGTCCATAGACGAGATCGCGAAGGCGCACAAGGCGTTTGTAGGCGCCACGTTCGCGGTGGGCATGAGCGAGAACGGCAACGAAGAAGCCGTGCAAAAAGCGCATGACGCGTTTGTCAAGGCAATCGCCAAATACGGCTACAACGAAAGCGACTTCGAATGACCCTCACCCATAGGTTGCACGTCCAACGCGCGAACGTATGAGCATATGGGCAAAAGAGAAATGTCATATTCATAACCACGCACATATTGCGCTAATTTTGCACTTGCATTTTGAAAAGGAAAAGCGGCTTGATCGCCGCTTTTTGATGTTACGATACATTTGGATACGACAACTCTCAAATTGTCGCATGCGCATATGCCGCACTAGCGTTCTTCTCTAAAGTAAGAGGTCCCCAATGCCGCCGGCGGTTGCACGCTCTTCTTACCGATAATACTGGTGATTATAAGCACAAGGATCGCTACCGCGTACGGCAAGATATTTATTATTTCCATCTGCGCAAACGTTACGCCGGAAATATAGCCTGCAAGTATATAAAGTCCGCCGAAGATGAACGAGCCTGGGATTGCCAAAGCCGGACGCCACATAG
>CANREO010000011.1 GCA_947629635.1 uncultured Clostridia bacterium | reverse complement strand
CCCCGAAAAAGTCAACATAACTGCGCAAAATAATTTCCGAATCGCATGAAACAAGACCGCGCAAATATTGACACGCGGTGTATAATTGACTTAAGCAAATGTTGCGAGGTGTATATGAGGGTTCTGGCGATATCTGATTTGTCATGTGTGGGGCAGTGCTCGCTGTCCGTAGCTTTGCCCGTCTTATCCGCGGTGGGAGCGGAGGTTTGCGTTTTGCCCACTTGCGTGCTGTCCACGCACAGCGTAGGCTTCGGCAAATTTGCCAAGACGGATCTATACGAAGAGGATAGGCTAATCATTGCTCATTGGAAGACGCAAAATATAAAATTCGACGGGATCTACGTCGGTTATCTCGGATCGGAAAAAGCCGTGGAAACGGTCGAGGACGTTATGAACGGTTGCCTGAATGACGGCGCGTTTTGCGTGGTGGATCCGGCTATGGCAGACGGCGGCGAATACTATCCGGGCCTTGATGACAAATATGCCGCTCGGCTTTTGCGGCTGTGCAGGCAGGCGGACGTCGTCGTCCCCAATTATACCGAGGCATGTTTGCTCTCAAAACGGGAGTTTGCGGACAATGCGAATAGGACGCGCGTGCAAAGCACGCTGGACGCGTTATGTAAAGCCGTAGGGAAGCCTTGCGTGGTTACGGGGATCCGTATCGGCGACAAAATGTGCGTTGCGCTTCCGGATGGAACATGGATCGAAAAGACCTATGTGTCGCGTATATGCCATGGGGCGGGGGATGTTTTTGCGTCCGCGCTCGTCGCCGCCATGGCAAAAGGCAAGCAACTCGGGCGAGCGGCAGAGGTCGCGGCCGATTTTACGGAAGCATGTATTGCCGCAACGCCTTCGGATCACTGGTACGGACTGAATTTCGAGTCGCAACTTGTTGCGCTGGCAACCGCAGTTTCGAAGTGAAATGGCAATAAATGTGCGGATATATGAAAAAAGCAATCCGAAGATTGCTTTTTCATTTGTCAATGGTAGACCTTATTGCTGCCAATCAAGGCGCTTCATCTTGGAAAAATAGTTGACCTCGCCGATGATAAACACCAATGCGGACACTATAAACATCGTGATGCCGATGCCGTAGCCTACGCCGCCGGGGACAAGGAAGTAGAAAGCCAGTCCGACGGACAGGGCGATAAATGCCATAAACACAAACAGTATCATAACGTTCATATTGCTGATTTGAGCAAGTTTTCTCACAATATTGCTGTCTTCCATACGCACCTCCTTCTTGTGCTGAGGGTAGTATGTGAAAAAATTTATATTATATTCTTCAATGAAAACTCGTAAAAAATTGCGGATTCGGCGTTTTATTCGCGCGTTTTGACGTGTAAACGTCTTTTACGGTCGTCTCAGTTTTCCGTCAAGTCCCTTTATCAAAAAGCATCTCCCAATCACCGTCTTAAGCGACACGGGGCCGTAAAGGCGACAGTCGGTAGAGTGATTTCTGTTGTCGCCCATACAGAAAATATATCCGTCGGGCACCGTGATCTCGTCCATATCGAAATCGACGCGCGGCTCGTCGGGATTGACATAGGGCTCTTCGAGCGGCTCGCCGTTTAGATATACCATGCCCGAAACTATGCTTATTTTGTCGCCGCCGATTGCCACGACGCGCTTGACCAAAGATCTGCTTTCGCCGTTTTCGTCGATAAGCCCTCCCCAATCGGGGTTGAAAACAACTATATCGCCTCTTTTGATTTTGGCGAGTTTGTTCAAATAAAGCACTTCGCCGTTGACGCGGCTCGCCTCGTCGCCGCTCTCCGTCTCTGCTCCGCCGCCGCCGTCGAGCGTGGGATACATAGATATGCCGTCAACGATGAAAGTACTCACCACATAAAACTTGATGAGAAGAGCCGCGGCGACAGCTAAGATAGCCACAAAAAGCACGCAAAGCACTATTGCTATCACGCGCTTCGTAACTGTCGCTTTCGGGTTTAAATCTATATTTGGAATCAGCTCTTGCATATCAAATTATATTGTACAGCTTCTAAAATTTGCTTAAATCCACAAAAAGTTGTTGCAAATTACGCCTGCCGCGTCTTGGATTGCAATGATTTTTGCCTCGGCAAAACTGCTTAAGGGTCTGCCCTCTTCGCTTTTGAAATCGGAGCTCGTGAAAATAAGCTTTTGCCAAAATTCGCCGCCTGTGAGTTTGACGTGCGTTCTGAATCGTTTCATGTTGTCGCGCGTCATCATATCGACAGTAAGCGTGCGTGGCACAGGGGAATAAGCGTCGATGTGCAAGGCGGAAGTCCTGGGCAAACTTATGATGTTGTTTTGGCTTCGGCACATCATTATGCCGCCCTTTTTTGCCGTTATGCCGACGATATCGAAAGGCCCTGTCTTCGTATATATGATATCGTCGTCGACAATGAAGTCGTCCGTCAAAGGTAAAAACAGACGAGGATCCTGTTGCCCATCATATATCACGCGAGTGGCTTCTCTTTGAAGTCCGCCTGCTTTCAGCCCCATTTGCGACGGCATTACGCCGTTTATGGGCGTCGATTGCATGTTGCCGTCCGAATATTTGAATGTGGCATATGATACGATAAGTTCGTCGGGATTATAGACGGGGATATTTACCATATATTCGTGCGTACCCGTCTTTTGCAAGTTTTTTACCGCAAGCCATTGCCGCGCTGCGGAATAGGGTTCGCCATAGCTTATAAACACCGAAGATTCCGCTTTTTTGGCGGTGTACAAATGCAGATACAACTTGCCTTCGACGACTTCGTATTCCATCCGCGGATTGACGACGGCGTTGCTTTGAAGGGCGAAATATTTCCTGAGCCATACGAGCATCGTGTTTAATGCGGAACGCGATATTTGCGTATCGGTGCCGTCGGAAACTAGCAGCTGTTTTTTGTCCGTCTTTACCAGTCCGATTATGTCGCCGGCTCTGTCCGCATCGCTGAAGCGCGACATGCGAGTAAATATATAAAAGGTGGGGCAAGTGACGAATTTGGCGTATGTTTCGGCGCCAACCCCCGTTGAAAAAGCGCGCTCTTCGTCGGTAGTGGGGATGTTGTCCGATTCGAAGCGAGGTTTATCCTTAGCCCAACGATAGCCGCCGCCGTTGATGGGTACGAGAGCGCGTACTCTCTTGTCCATGCCGGCCACCTGCCATGCTATATGAGCGCCGACTCCCATGCCAATAACGCCGATGGAGCTTTTGAGCACGGCATGCTGCTCTTCGAGCAGAGTGATCGCACGGCGAGCGATCTTGGTCCATACAAACCATGGCGTATTGCGCGCTGTGTCCTCTATTGAGTCAAGCCTCTTCTTGCATTCGGGATAGGTGCAGAAGGAGAGTCCCGAAGGGAAAGAAGTCGAGTTTTCGCCGTCTCCCAGTGTGCCGCAGTAATCGGGCACGCCTACGACGTAGCCCTCTTGCACAAGAGTTCGCACGATTTCACGCGTGTCTCTTTTTGAAATGTGCGGCAACAACAAAACTGCCGAGCGCGCGTCTGCCCAGCGGTTGTCGTAATAGACTTCTATGTATACTCTGATCCTGCCGTTTGGAGTCGCCTCCGCCGTAAAGAATTGTTTGGAGCACACTAAATTCTCATCCGTTTGGGACGAGATTATTGAGTTTTCCAAAGGCGCTTCCGACGGGGAGTACCCCTCCCAGACCTCTGTCGGCGTAAGAAATTTCAATTCCATGACTCATATTATATCGCATATGCGCGATAAAGTAAAGAAATAAAAGTGCGAGCGCCGAGGTCGGAGATGTTTTCGGGAGAGCATCTTGAATAATTGTCGCGTCTTTGCTGCCTTCTACCGCGAGAGCAATCGCCTGCGCGCGCGACTTGATATGCAGTTTTTCATATTCCCTCGCCATGTTTGCGATCGCCTCGTTGCTTGGCAATTCAAAATCCATATTACACCTCACAGTATAATATTCCCGTGATAAGCATATGAGTGAATTACGCAAACTTGGTTTTCACGCCGCCTCTTTCACCTCTATTTTTACCGTCGGCTCGAACGCTATCGTGCCGAGGCAGTTTTCTTCGAGGTCGCGGCCTACCGATTGATATACTTTGGATTGCAGGTTGAGGAAATCAATATTGTATTCTTTTGACAATTCATAAAGTTTACGCATGCGCTCCTCAAGCTGTTTCGCAAGTCCTTCGGCGGCCTTTTTTATTTGTTCGCTTGCGCCGGTCAACACCTCGTCCGTTTCTATGAATTGCACGTCCAGCATGTCGACGGTAAGCTCTATTTCTATTTTGACATTGCGCCCTTTTGCCGAAGATGAGACATCTTTATCCAATATTCGAAATTCCACTGTTTCGCCCGTTTCCGCGGCATAGTTTACGGACCCGAAAGAGACGCCTGAAAGATAAATGGCAAGTATTTCCGACAAATCTTCCTCTATGATTTGCGAATCCGTGTGATTAAAAACCAACGTCCTCGACAGATCCAATTCGTAGTTGCCTTTTTGCTCGCCCTGCTGATCTATAGGCTGATCCTGCATCTCGGAGGCCGTGATATACGGGATAGCCGTCGCCTGACTTCTCGAAAGCGAGCGCGCGAGCATATCTTTGACTGTAGTGCGAATGAGCCCGTCGGAGCCCTCTTTGTTTGATATCGCCGATTGCAAAAAGTAGGGGGCGCTTATGGTCGTGCCCACTCTCAACGACAGCAATTCGTCGGGGCTTCTGTCTGTCGCGACAACTATGGTTTGCTCTCTTAAAGCATACATTCCGGTCAAGGGAAATATCAATTGAAGATGATCGAGTTTCAACGCCTCCTGTGACAAAATAAGCACATTACAATGCGCAAGCGAGACGATCAACCCCATTTTTTGTGAAATATCGTCCATTGCGGCGGCAATCGTTTTTCCTGTGCACGTGTATGTTTCGTAGGTGGTTTGGCTGTTGGACTGCATAGATGAAGACGCCATAATTATTGATTGTGTAGACACGATAAATTCCTGCTTTTCTTTTGAATAATCAATACCCGCGCCAAGCACTATCGCGGTCTTTGTGAGAGTAGGACTGTTGATCACTCTTCCGAAGACAAGCAAAAACAATATCACGGCGACAATTATCAACCATTTTGTACGAACGATGTATTTCGGAATATTCAACTTCTTCAATTGTTTGCCTCCTGTTGACTTTCAAGATATCCGTTTTCTTTGACGATCTCCGTCTTTGCCGCCTCTTGTTTGTATCCCGACAGAATGTTGTCCGCAAGGCTGTTCGGCTCTTCGGGCAGAGGAGTTGGATAGGGCGCGTAAACGCAGTCCAAACGGTCGTAAATATGACGATAGCGCGTTCTTGTGGCGATCAAGCATGCAAGTACCGCGAACGGAAGTCCCACGGCGAGAGCGAACATAACGTAGCCAAGTTTTTCTACGGCGAATTCTGCTATGGTCTGTATCGAAGATACGGACAACACCGTGATCGCGATCGCCAGCGGATAAAGGAGTTTCGCCGCGGCGGTGGTCCCCGTCGCTCTGTCTTGCGCCGCAATACAACCGTAGTACAGCAGACTGAGCGAGAGTATGGCAAGGGCCAATACGCAAAGCATATTTGTCCATTCCATTCTGCCTATTTCCAGCGTCAGTTGATTGAAACCGGCCAGGTGTATCAACAGGTCCGATACCGTTTTAAGCGATTCTCCGTAAGTCGCGACGCCTATAAGCACAATGACCAACAATAGTGAAAACGTGAGAGTTATGCCGCCGCTTACATAAGGTAAGCGTTTGTTTTTTATGCGCAAAAACATCAAGGGGATTGCGTCTCCGAGCCACAGCCCGTATTTGGGAATCGTTGCGAAAAATTCGGACGGCGGCAAGGCGAAAACAGGCAAATTTCTGCCGAAATCCAGATCCGTTTCAATGCAGACCAGGTTGAAGAGGATCAGTACGAAAATTATCGGCGCAAAAATTTCGCACGTGCGCGAAATGGAGCGCACACCTTTTATGCCTATATAAACAATGGGCGATAGAAAAAGCAGATAAAGCAGGTTGGGGGCGACTCCGCCAAACAACTCGCGCGTAAGGTATGACATGCAATAACAAAAGTAGAATGTGCCTTTGAAAGCGAGCCATATCGACGCGACGGCGCAACAGAGCTTATAAAATTTGCTGTTTATGCACCTCAAAAAATCGTCGCCCCGTAAGCGCACGAAGGAAAAAACGAGCACGGTTACGATAAGTTCGACCACGGACAGGGCCAGATATGCCCAAAATGTGGACGAACCCATTGTCTCTGCTATGACACCGGGGGCGGCGGACGCTTTGAATGCCATGCCCAGCACAAACGTCATGCATGCCGCCTGCGAGTTGTAGACGGCTCCCGCGGGAAGATTTTTGTAGATTCCGTGTTGAGGTCTGATATTTTTCATAGTTAACTCCGCGTTGGCATATGCAATTATTAAGAATGTTCCCTTCTGTTCATACGGGTGCGGTTCGAGGTCGGGATGGAGTACGGCCTGCGCAACATATCCGAAGTGCTGCTTTTAAGCATGCCGTCCTGCAAGTCGGGATTGATGCGCGGCGCATAGGGGGCGAGATAGGGCGTGCCGAAATTTTCAAGGCTTGCAAGATAGGCAACGATCGCAAGCGCGAGTATCGCCATGCCGACAAAGCCTGTCACCGCGCTTACGCACAGAAAAATTAGGCGAAGTATAGACATAGTCCCCACTTGATCGGGCACGCAGAATATGCCTATTGCCGACAGGGCTATTACAAGCACCGACGGCGAGGATATCAACCCCGACTTTACCGCCGTATCGCCCAGCACGATAGCGCCGACCACCGATAGCGATATGCCCAAATATCGCGGCATGCGTATGGATGCTTGATTCAGCACTTCGAATAGTACAAGCACAACCAACATCTCTATTGCCGGAGGAAACGGAATGCCCGTCGTAGCCGCCATCAGCGTCATCAAAAATTTCAGCGGCAACAGTTGTAAATGATAGGTTTGAAGCGCGATATACGCCCCCGGCAAAAAAATCGTCATAAGCGCGCCGATTATGCGAAACATCCTTATCATCGAGGCGCGCCAATCTCCGGAATAGTAATCGTATCCGTCTTGCACGTCTTCGAATATGAGGTAAGGCAGAGTTACGGCGATAGGGGAGCCGTCCACCAATATCACCACTCTTCCTTCAAGCAATTTCGCGCTTGCCACATCGGGTTTCTCCGTCGTGCCCGCTTGCAAAAAGAAGGAATGTTTTTGCGGCTGTATGAATGACAGAATGTAGGCGCTGTCAATGACGCCGTCAACGTCTATCTTGCTTATCCGCTCGTAAATTTGCTTCAGCAACAGCGAATCTGCGACTCCGCGAATATGCAGTACTGCCACAGATGAGGTGGAATACCTGCCCACTTTGAAAGTTTTTATCACGAGGTCGGGGGATTTGATCCGTCGGCGCATGATGGACAAATTGCATTTGATTTCTTCTATAAAGCCTTCGCGAGGACCCTTGAGTACGCTTGAAGACGGCGGCTCGGTGATGGAACGTTTTTCGGGCTTGCGCAGGGAAAATATATAGCCGTTCTCGCATCCGTCTATCAAAAATGCTGTGTCACCCTCGGCAATGAAACCGGGAATGTTGATCAGCGGCACTTCAACGGCGTTTTCCGAAAAGTCGGTCAGTTGGGCAAGACACTCCACATACGGTTCTTCCAATTTTTCTGCATGGCGCAAAGGGGTTATAATGCTTTGTTCCAAAAGCAATTTGTCTATGCTTCCGTCTATATAGGCAAAAGCGCATCGCACTCCCCCGACAGTTATTTGCCTTATCTTCAAATCGTCGCTGCCTGAAAAAGTCGTTTGCAATTTTTCTATCAATTCATCTATTTTCACAATTGGCATTATTGCCACAAAGAGGATTTTATACGCTCAATTTTGCAATTAAAGAGTCAAATACGAAAAATATCGACAAAATTTTCAGGCAAATGAATCGGCGGCGCGTTTATAAGTCGAATGGCGCAACCGACAAGCGCGTATGCAAAACAAGCATATATTGCGCTCCGAAAAAAGTAAAACGAATAGGCGTAAACTGTACAAATCGGCGTATTTGTAAGGTTATAAATGCCAAATTTTTGAAATGCCGTATTGATTTACTCGCGAATAAGGTGTATTATTCTAATTACTGAAACATTGAGGTCGGGGAAGCTCCGACCGAGGGGGTTATAAATGTCTTACATTTCGGATGTTATCGAACAAACAGCGCAAAAGAATCCCGGCCAAGCCAATTTTATGCAGACTGTGACCGAGGTTATGTCTTCGCTTGCTCCTGCGGTTGCGCAAAACGAGCAGACGTTGAGGAAATACAGCATTCTCGAAAGAATGGTGGAGCCTGACCGCCAGATCATGTTCCGCGTGCCTTGGCAAGACGACAAGGGGAACTATCATGTCAATCGCGGCTTCAGGATCCAATTTAACAACGCTATCGGACCGTATAAGGGAGGGTTGCGTTTCCACAAAGATGTCAATCTCGACACGATGAAGTTTCTTGCTTTCGAGCAGACTTTCAAAAACTCTTTGACGTCTCTGCCCATGGGCGGAGCAAAGGGCGGCAGCGATTTCGACCCCACAGGCAAGTCCGACGCGGAAATTATGCGTTTTTGCCAATCTTTTATGAATGAACTCTATCGCCACATAGGTCCCAACATGGATGTGCCCGCCGGCGATATAGGCGTGGGCGGAAGAGAGATCGGCTTCTTGTTCGGCCAATATAAAAAAATCGTCGGCGATTTTGAAAACGGCGTGCTGACGGGCAAGGGATTGAGTTTCGGCGGCTCCCGTATACGTCCGGAAGCGACGGGCTTCGGCGCGACATACTTCCTTTGCAACGTGCTCAAGCATGAGGGCGAAAACATCAAGGGTAAAACATTTTGCCTTTCCGGCTTCGGCAACGTCGCTTGGGGCGCTGCCAAAAAGATCTCGGAACTCGGCGGCAAGGTGCTCACTTTGTCGGGACCGGACGGCTATATCTACGACGAGGCCGGCGTGAGCGGCGAAAAAGTGGACTATTTGCTTGAAATGCGTTCCTCCAACCGCAACAAAGTAAAAGATTATGCGGACAAATTCGGTTGCAAATTCGTCGCCGGCAAAAAACCCTGGGGCAACGTCAAAGCGGACATTTATATGCCTTGTGCCACTCAAAACGAAATTCGTCTCGAGGACGCCGAGGCCATGGTCAAATTGGGCGTACCCGTGCTCAACGAAGTCTCCAATATGCCCACCACAAACGAAGCGCTTGCGTATTTGCAGGAGCACGGCGTGTTGGTAGCGCCGTCAAAGGCGGTCAACGCGGGCGGAGTCGCGGTCAGCGGACTCGAAATGTCTCAAAACAGCGAACGTTTGCAATGGACCGAAACAGAAGTGGACAGCAAGCTTAAAGGCATAATGACAGACATCCACACAAAGATCCGCGACACATTGCATTCGTACGGAATGCCGTACAATCTCGTTGCCGGCGCAAACCTTGCGGGCTTCCAAAAGGTCGCAGAGGCAATGATAGCGCAGGGCGTCTATTGATAAAAGTCGATAAAAACGGTAGGAGCGGTCCGCAAATGCGGATCGCTTTTATATTGCGCCCGAAAAAATATATAAATAGATGTGTTTTTAATGCCGATTTAACAATTTTCACGTAAAATCTGTCCATAATATAAATCGTATGCAATATATCTTTTGCAAAAACGAGTAATGTTGCATTGACTTTTTTATATTTAATTTTTATAATAATATGACACGTGTATTGACATATACTGTGCTGTATGAAGCGAAGGAGGCAAGATGAAGACATCTACCAAAAGAATTATAATAATAGTAGCGGCGATAGTGCTAATTATCGCTGCCATTATTTTGGCCTATGAACTTACGGCGCCCAAAGAGATAAACTATTCGGGCGGCACTGCGGATTTCAAACAGGGCAACGTGAGTTTTGCGGAACTGTATAAAGCGAATTTGATCGAAGAGATATATGTGGAGGGCAGTTATAGCGTCAACATCAGGTTGAAAGGCGACAAGGGCTTCGGATATGTAGCGTATATCCCCTCCAGAGCGGGCATAAAAGAGGATATGGCAAATTGGGCGGAGGAAGCCAAGGCCGAAGGCCTGGAGGAAGTGACTCGCATCCCCGTATCATACAACGATCCATCGCGCGGTTCGCTTTTGAGCAGTTTGCTCGTGCCGATCGTGCTGTATGCGATATTGTTTATCGTGTTTATGATCATCTTGCGCAAATCTGCCGGCATGAATAATCAAGCGATGAATTTCGGCAAAACTACGGCGAATCAAGTGCGTGACATAAAAGTGCGCTTCAGCGATGTCGCCGGCGCCGATGAGGAAAAGGAAGAGTTGCAGGAGATTGTGGATTTCCTCAAATATCCCAAAAAGTATCTTGAAATAGGCGCGCGCATACCGCGCGGCGTGTTGTTGGTGGGGCCTCCGGGCACAGGTAAGACTTTGTTCGCGAAGGCTGTGGCCGGCGAGGCGAACGTGCCGTTTTTCTCCATAAGCGGTTCCGACTTCGTAGAGATGTTTGTGGGTGTTGGCGCTTCTCGCGTGCGCGATTTGTTCGAGCAGGCGAAAAAGAATATGCCATGCATCATCTTTATAGACGAGATCGACGCTGTCGGCAGACAGAGAGGAGCGGGCCTCGGCGGCGGCAACGACGAGCGCGAGCAGACGCTCAACCAATTGCTCGTGCAGATGGACGGTTTCGAGGCGTCAAGCTCTATCATCGTTATGGCGGCGACAAACCGCTCCGATATACTTGACCCGGCCTTGATGCGTCCCGGTAGATTCGACAGACAGATTTATGTAAACATCCCGGATGTAAAAGGCAGAGAGGAGATCTTCAAGGTGCATTCGCGCAACAAACCGCTTGCGGCAGAGGTCAATTTCAAAAGTCTTGCAAGGCTTACGGCCGGATTTACGGGCGCGGATATAGAAAATATCCTCAACGAGGCGGCTATCCTGGCTGCGAGAGAGAACAGAAAACTTATCGCAATGAAGGATATCAGCGAAGCCATAAATAAAGTTATGGCCGGTCCCGCCAAAAAAAGTCGTCTTGTCACAGAGGCAGACAAGCGCATCACAGCATATCATGAAAGCGGTCACGCAATAGTCGCAAAACTTATGAAACATTGCGACAGCGTGCATGAAATCAGCATAATTCCGCGCGGCATGGCAGCCGGGTATACCATAACTCTGCCCGAAACCGACGACAATCACATGACAAAGGGCAAACTTTTGGACAATATATCCATGTTGCTTGCCGGACGTGCTGCGGAAGAGCTGGTCATTAAGGACATCTCCACCGGAGCGTCAAACGACTTGCAACGCGCCTCTAAATTGGCCAGAAAGATGGTGACGGAATGGGGCATGTCCGAAACTATAGGCAATATGTATTTGGGTGCAAGCGAAGAGGTGTTTTTGGGAAGAGACTATCAAACGCAACTCAACTACAGCGACGAGGTCGCCGCAAGGATAGACGCGGAGGTCAAGCGCATATTGGACGAGCAATATAAAGTGGCCATAGACATCCTCAAAGCCAATCGCAATATCATGGACGCTATGGTTAAGGCGTTATATGAAAAGGAGACGATCTATGAGGATGAGATCGACGCTCTGTTCGGGGAGGAAAGCACGTCGGACGGGTTGTTCTCCTCAAAAGTGAACAGAAGCGAGGCAAGTCAACAGCCCGCCGAGTCGCAAGCAGAGGCGCCCAAACGCAGATCTCCCAAAAAGAAGACGGACGCAAAACCGAAGGAGACTTCCGAGGAGCAACCGACCGAGCAAGAAAACGCAGCTCCCGAAAAAGAGGACGAGCAAGAAGAAAAATAAATCTTTGAGTGTGCGCAATGACTTTGAAAGAGGCAAAAAAGCGTGATTTAGACAAAATAATGAACTGTGACCCCGCCGCAATTTCTCGTAGGCAAGTTAAGCGCACATACACGGGATATAAAGCGCTTTGCATCTATCGTCGCGCGCACAGGCTTTGGCTAAAGGGACATAAAAGTTTGGCCCTATGGCTCAGTTGGCAAGCCAAGAAGGAGACGGGCATCGACATACATCCCGCCGCACAGATAGGAGTCGGAGTATTTATAGACCACGGAGTGGGGCTGGTGATAGGCGAGACCGCCGAGATCGGCGACGACGTAGTACTCTATCAAGGCGTGACGCTCGGCGGCACGGGCAAGGAGACGGGCAAACGACATCCGACAATCGAACGAGGCGTCACGGTGTCTGCCGGAGCGAGTGTGCTCGGCCCCGTTCGCATCGGCGAAGAGAGCAAAATAGGCGCCGGCAGCGTTGTGCTTAAGGATGTTCCGCCGCATTCTACGGTGGTCGGCGTGCCGGGGAGAGTGGTGAAGCAATATGGCAAGCGCGTCGAGCTTGATCAACAGTTGCCCGATCCTATTCTTGAAGAACTTAAACGCCTAAACGAACGCATATACAATCTCGAACAGAGCGTGGGTATACGCGCTTGCAGATATTCTATCACGCTTGACGAGGAGCCCGAATACGACGGGGATAGAAAATGAAAATTTACAACACTCTCACAAGAAAAAAAGAGGATTTTGTGCCGCGGCGCGAAGGCGTCGTGGATATGTATGCATGCGGCATCACCGTGTCCGGAGACGCGCACATCGGGCATGCGTATCAGGCGCTTATTTATGATATAATACGAAAATATCTCGAAAAATCGGGATATAAGGTCAATTATGCGCGCAATTACACCGACGTTGACGACAAAATCATCGCCAAATCGCACGAAACGGGAATCCCGGCGCCGGAGTATGCGGAAATGATGATAGAGCGCATAGACGCGCTTATGCGCCGCTTCGAGGTTGACGACCCGACGATTTGGCTTAAGGCGACTTGCAACATAGACAACATAATCCGTTTTGTGGAGAGGCTTATCGCAAGCGGACACGCATATGCAACGGAAAGAGGCGACGTGTATTTTGCGGTGGAGAGTTTCGGAGGCTACGGCAAACTGAGCGGCAGGCGACTCGAGGACGCGTACGAGAGCGTGCGCATAGAAAATGAGGAAAACAAGCGCAATCCTTTGGATTTTGCGCTTTGGAAATCCGCAAAAGATGGTGAAATCTTTTGGGAATCGCCCTGGGGCAAGGGGAGACCGGGTTGGCATATCGAATGCTCGGCAATGAATATGGCGGCTTTCGGCGATCAAATCGATATTCACGGAGGCGGCAGGGATCTGATCTTTCCTCATCATGAAAACGAAATTGCACAAACGGAAGCGCTTACGGGCAAGCAATTTGCCAAATATTGGATACATAACGGGCTGATCAAGGTCAACGGACAAAAAATGAGCAAATCTTTGGGCAACAGTCTTTTGCTTGCGGATCTTTTGGACGAATATTCTCCCGAAACGATCAAATATGCGCTTCTTCAAACCAATTACCGTGGTGACATCAACATAACCGACGAACTTTTCCCCGACGCCGACAAACATATGTACGGGTTTTATAAGATATTGTTGGACGTTGAAAAAACCGGGATTGCGGCTGATGGCGGAAGCAAAGAGATAGACGACGCGTTTGATCGAGCAATGGACGACGACTTCAATACGGCAAGAGCATTGTCGGATCTTTTCGCAATATTTAAGGGCATAAGAAGCAAACTTGCGGTCGGAGAGGCTATGGCGGCCGCGCGCGACGCCGCGCAAGTGCGCAAAACCTTTGGATTGTTGGGACTTTTTAAAACGGATCCCGAGCGGTTTATCGAATATTATGAGGCGAAACATTCCGACGATATTCCTTCCGAAGTTACAGAACTTGTAAGGAGGAGAGCGGAGGCAAAGCAAGCAAGAGATTTTGCAACGGCGGACGCTCTGCGTGCGGAGATAAATGCGCTCGGATACTCGGTGAAAGACACAAAAGACGGCGCAGTCGTCGAAAGATTAAACTGAAAACCGCAGTTATGTTGCGATATTCGCCGATAACGCTACGGTGTAGTTGAGGAGCGGTCGGTGATTAGCATTCGAAATGATTTCGGGTCTGCAATTTGAAAACAGTACGGAAAAAGAGCCGATTTGAAAATCGGCTCTTTTAAGTTTGCGCGTTATGCGCACGTTGATTAAAAGCAGTTGAATCAAGGTTGTTAATTAACTGAGAAATTTTCTTCGGCGATCGTTTCCTTCTCCTGTAAACCCAATTTTTTCCATACCATGATCATGACGGGCAGAGTGACTAAGATCGCCGCCGCGTCTGCGATAGGGGCGGCCCATGCAACGCCCATTACGCCGAGCCCCAATGGTACGAGACATGCTAGTAAAATCAATAAAATGTCTCGTAGGAATGATAGCGGAGCGGCAAGTCTGGCGCGTCCGATAGACTGTAAAAAGATCGAGCAGACTTTTTGCAGACAAGTAAACACTATAAACATTACGTAAATTCTGAGGCAAGGAACCGCAAACTGCATATAGAGTTCCGCGTCAAGTCCTTTCGCACCTCCGCCCATACCGAACATTGAGATAAATGCGCGAGGAAGCGCTTCGAACAAAACCGTAAATAAGAGGCAAATCACCCCCGTCCATATAAGGACAAGCTTTAAGAGTTGTTTGACTCGGCCATATTTTTTTGCACCATAGTTGTAACCGACAATCGGTTGCGCCCCCACTGCGATTCCGATGGCAATGTTGAGGACGATCTGGAAAAGTTTCATGATGACGACGAATGCCGCAAGGGGGATGTCCGCCCCGAATTTGCTTTTCATGCCGTAGCGCACGAACAGAATGTTGTTTACAATTGTTGTGGCGACTATACACAGTTGAGTGAGAAAGCTTGACGCGCCGAGTGCCATGATTTTCAATAGAATTTTAAAGTCGGGAACGAAGCTTGCCAATTTTATTTTGAAAGTTTTACTTCGCACCAGATAGCATGCACAGATGACAAAGCTTACAAACTGCCCGATAATGGTTGCATAAGCGGCTCCTTTTATGCCGAGATCGAGAACATAGATAGCAATTGGGTCGCCGATGATATTGATGATAGCACCGACGATCATGGCAAACATGGCATATCCGGGCGAACCGTCTGCGCGGATGATCGCCGCAAGACAATTTTGTACGAGTGCAATCGGCATCATTGCATAAATAATTATGCCATAATCATGCGCAAGCGGAATATTTGCTTCGGTTCCGCCCAGAATCATTAAAAGCTTGTCGCCCCAAAGATAGGCAACGAGGATGACAATACAGCCCGATAAAAAGGAGGCAAGAACGGCGTTGCCGACGGCGCGGTGGATTTTTTCGCCCTTTCCTTCTCCTAAGGAGACGGATAGCCACGCTGCCGCTCCGTCTCCAAAGAACAGAGAAAGTCCCCATCCCACGACCGTGATCGGGAAAATTACTCCTGTTGCCGCGTTTCCCAAATAGCCCACCTTGCTGTTCCCGACAAAAATCTGATCTACAATATTATAAAGACAGGAAATGATGAGAGAGAGGATACACGGGACGGCAAATTTTATGAGCAGCTTGCCTACTTTTTCTTTTCCGAGATAATCGCTGTTTTCCATAAATCCTCCTAATAAGAGCAAAACGGCGCGAGTCTTTTCGTGCCGTTCAAAAAAACGACACATTTGACCGCTTCGTACCGTAATCAGATTTACGCGCGAAAGCGCCACATGTGTCGTTAAGCTCAATGAAATTTTGTGAAGAAATTATACAAAAATCATAGCGGAAAAGTCAAGCGAAATTCAAAGTAGACGATACAAAATAATGCGCCTTGCAAGTTAAAGAAGATTACCGTTTGCTATTTGCAATGTCGTATGAATGAGGTTCATTCCGATAGGTTATTTCGGCATTTTTTTGTTTAAGAAAGCGTATTGTTTTTGTCGTTTATTTACACGAGAAATGATTTTGCCGTGCACGGACGGTTGCAAAATGTTTATAAAAGCGGTTTGCCAAACCGTCAAACCGCTTATCG
>CANREO010000010.1 GCA_947629635.1 uncultured Clostridia bacterium | reverse complement strand
CAAGTTGTGTGATCATGCCTAGATGTTTATGCAGGGGATGCTCGTCGGAAGCAAGCGCTTTGAAATCGAGAGGAATTTTGCCCATAAGGATATCCTTGATTCCTTTTGCCTCTTCGGCAAGCCTCCCAGGCAAAATAAACAGTCCCATGACTTCTATAATGCCGATGGACTCTTGCTTAATGTTGTGTAGCTCCTGTGCCGGGTGGAATATGCCGAAAGGATGTGCGTCGTCGGTGCGATTGTTGCGCAGGATGAGATCGAATTGATATTCATTGCGATTGCGGCAAGCAATTGGTGTGACGGCGTTGTGTTGTACTTTTTCCTCTCCTTTTTGAGTGAAGCACAGTATATTTGCTTTTTCGTCCGAATAGTTTTCCCATGCGACGCGGAATTTGTCCACAGTTTTCAGAAGTTGGTCGCGATTGGTGCTTTCTATGCGCAGCACGGAATTGTACCAATCTACGACGGAAATGCTGACGTCGGGGCATTCTTTCATGCGGAAATACCTGCGCACGCCGCGCGAGAATACCGGCAAAACTTTGCTGCCGCCTTGATAGTGGTCGTGAGCCAAGATAGAACCGCCTACAATGGGCAGGGCGGCGTTAGAGCCTATGAAATAGTGAGGGAAGAGGTCCAAAAAGTCGAGCATACGACGGAATGTGGCCGCAGACACGCACATGGGGCGATGCTCCTTGGACACGGCTATCATATGACGATCGAAGTATTGATACGGAGAAAATTGCATAAACCATTGCTCGCCGTCAAGCTCGAAGGGGATCGTGCGCAGAGTTTGCCTCGCCGGTTTTGCCGCGTTGCCGGCCCAGCCCAGATTCTCCTCGCACAACATGCACTTGGGATATTCGCCCTTTGCAAGCTTTGCGAGACGTACCTGTTCCGGAGTCTTTTCGGGTTTGGAGAGGTTTATCGTGACTATTATCTTGCCGCGAGGCGCGTCATGTTCCCATACGATATTTTTGTCAAGGTCGGGGCGTCTTAAATAGGTGCTGTCCTCGCCGAGTTTAAACAGCATATCGCACGCCTCTTTGGAATCTTTATAACTGCAGATGTCGTCAAACATTTCCACTGTCTTGGAGGGTGACGGCATGACAATGCCCATGAGTTTTGTCTCAAACAGCGGCTTTTCGATCGGCGTGATCAACTTCAGACGTACGGCGTAATCGGACAGTTGGTCAAGAGTTTTATATATCTCGTAATCCTTAAGCTCGCCCTCATACGGCTCCGTAAGTTTGAAAATGTCAAGCAGAATGTTTTGTACGTAAATATAGTCATAAGGTTCAAGATACAAATGCTTGACGGCATAGTCCAAAAGGTTTTTTACGTTTTTTTTGGTCTGTTCCTCATAAGAAATTCTTGCCATAAAATCGATCGGGCATCGTGTGCCCCGCTCCTAAATTTTCAACTGAATCATTATAGCATGATTATTTGAATAAATCAACAATCCGCATCAATTGATGATAATTCTTGCAAAAGCAAATTTGCTATGCTACAATAGATAATCATATTACGTTTACGGAGTAATTATGTCTACGATTGACAGATATTTTTCAAACGGGTCTCTTGAGGATGTGTGTTTGGCAACTTACGGTGGCGTCATTCCCGAAGCCGAGGCGAGGTTTGAGGAAATACTAGAGATGCATCGTCAGATCTTCAACACCGAGGATGTGGAATTTTATTCTTCGCCGGGGCGCATCGAAATAGTCGGCAATCACACGGATCACAACGGAGGCAAAGTGCTGTGCGCCGCGATAAATTGCGATACTCTCGCCGCGGTTTCCGACCGTCTTGACGGTATGATAGAAGTCAAGTCTAAGGGCTATCCCATGTTGAGAGTTGACAGCGCCGATCCGGCCTTTTCGGTGAACGAAATAGGATCGTCCGCGGCTCTGATAAAAGGCGTTACGGACTACTTCATCCGCTCCGGTAAAAAAGTGGGCGGCTTCAGCGCGACGATGACGTCGTCCGTGCCGAACGGCTCGGGCGTATCGTCGTCAAGTTCGTTTGAACTTGCCATTGCCGAGATCCTGAACGTAAAATACAACGGCGGAAAACTCGACGCCATTTTCAAGGCGAAGGCCGCTCAATATGCCGAAAATACTTTCTTCGGTAAGCCGTGCGGACTTATGGATCAGAGCGCGATCGCTTTGGGCGGCGTAAACCTCATTGATTTCAAAGATTTCGAAAATCCCGTTGCGGAGAGAGCAAATTGGCGATTTGACGATCTTGATATATTCGTAGTCGCCACAGGCGGCGATCACTCCAATTTGACAGACGATTATGCGGCGATCCCACAGGAAATGAAGGAAGTTGCGGCGTGCTTCGGCGCCAAGTTGTTGTGTCAGATCCCACCCGAAAAATGGGAGAGAGACAAGGCCAATATCGTTGGAAAGGTGAGTGAGAGAGCTTATTTGCGCGCAGAGCACTTTTTTGAGGAGAATCGACGCGTAGAGGCAGCCGTCGAGGCTATTGACGCCGTCGATGAAGAAGCTTTCCTCGACATAGTAAACAAATCGGGGCTAAGCTCGCGATACAAACTTCAAAATACATATTCGCCGGCCGGACAAAATCGCAATCTCGAAAACGCGCTCGACAGAGTCGTGCGCATAGAAGGAGTGCTTGCAAGCAGAGTGCACGGCGGCGGATTTGCCGGCACGATCTTGGTGTTTGCAAAGAAGGAGACAGGCGTCGACAACGCTTTGAGGCTTATGTTCGGCGATTTCAACGTCTTCAAACTCGGAATAAGACAAAGCGGAGCCGTGAGGCTTTGATTAGGAGAAAAGGATGTCGGATATTTTACTTTCCATTGCTTCAGACCCACGCGTAGCTTTCAAAATAGGCTCGCTGGAGGTACGGTGGTACGGACTTATCATAGTCACCGCCATGCTGTTAGCGCTCATATACGCGTGTTTGCAGGCAAAAAAGATAGGGCTGAAGGCGGACGACGTTGTAGAGTTGTTTTTGTGGATAATCCCGATCGCCATTATATTTGCGCGTATATTCTATATTTTCCCCGGCCGCATCGACGAATATTTTCCGTGGAACAGTTGGGACGACTTTGTGGACGCTATCGCAATTTGGGACGGAGGGATCACCATCATCGGCGGCATATTGGGCGGAATAATCGGCGGCATATTCTTCACTCTTCGGCATAAAAAGCAAACCAACTTTCTAAAAACCGCCGACCTCGTCGCCGTGCCCCTTATCATGGCGCAAGTCATGGGCAGACTGGGCAATTTCGTCAATCAAGAGGCGTTTGGTCTTCCTATTACGGATCCTCGTTTTCAGACATTCCCGTTTGGGGTATATATCACAAATCCGAGCGGCGTATCAGATAAATTTCAAGCTCTTGTGGCCGAAAACACTCCGGGATGGTTTTGCGCGACCTTCTTTTATGAGCAGGTGTGGAACTTGATCGGCGGCATTATGATGTTTATTTTCTGGCAAAAAGGTAGAAACAAAAAATATCCCGGACTTATGATAATGTTTTATCTTTTCTGGTATTTCCTGGGCCGCTTATGGCTGGAGTTTTTGCGCATAGATGCAGTGGATGTGACAAAAGTGGCTTGCGGAGTGGTCATCCCCATTGCGTTGTTATTAGGCACTTTGTATGTGATTTATTGCAATAGCAGGCAATCTTACGCCTACTTGCAGGGCCTCATCGCCGAGGAGATGGAGAAGCAGCGCAAGAGCAAGACGTATCTCGACCAGGTCGCCGAGGCGCTGCGCGAGAACCTCATCGCCGAGGGAAAGCTTGAGGGCGCTCCGCTCACGCAATTCGACATAAAAAATTATATTTTTATCGGCAAAGTACTTGCGAGCGGCAAAAATCCGTTGAAGATTTTGTATCGCAAGGGAGAGTACAGTGCGGTCGATTTCGAAGCGCTCGATTATTATCATGTGCCCACCCATTATCGTTCGAGAATGAAGCGTATCCGAAAAACGTGCGCTTATTCGCCGGAGGAGATAAGATGAAGGATAAATACGTCACTCAAAGAGTTAATACCAACAATTTGACTCTGCTTACCGATCTTTATCAACTTACGATGATGAACGGATATTTTAAGTGCGGTATGGCGCACAGACGCGCCGTTTTCGACGTATTTTATCGCGGCGGCGGTGGCTACGGATATGCGATTGCCGCAGGGCTGGAGCAAGCTGTAGACTATATAAAAAATCTGCATTTTGACAAATCCGACATAGATTATTTGCGTACGCTCGGGATCTTCGAGGAAAATTTTTTCAAAGAGCTCGAAGGCTTTCGTTTTACGGGCGATATAAAGGCTGTGCCCGAAGGCACGATGATTTTTCCGTACGAACCGATACTTACCGTTTCCGCGCCATTGTGGGAGGCGCAACTTGTGGAGACGGCGCTTCTTACATTCATCAATCATCAGACCCTTATCGCGACCAAGGCCGCAAGGCTCAGAGAATGCACGCAAAAGAAGATCAGCGAGTTCGGACTCAGGCGCGCGCAGGGCCCGGACGCCGGAATTTACGGCGCCAGGGCGGCGTATATCGGCGGTTGTCGCACGACGTCCAACGTGGTCGCCGGCAAACTTTTCGGCATACCCGTGACGGGGACGCACTCTCACAGTTGGGTGATGTCGTTTGCAAGCGAACGCGAGGCGTTTGAAAAATATGCGGAACTTTATCCCGACAACTGTCTGTTGTTGGTAGACACTTACGATACGCTTAAAAGCGGTGTGCCAAACGCGATAAAAGTGTTTGACAAACTCAAAGCGTCGGGGCACAAACCCATAGGAATAAGACTGGATAGCGGAGATTTGGCTTATCTAAGCAAAAAAGCGCGCGCAATGCTCGACGCCGCAGGACATAAAGATTGTCTTATTTTTGCGACCAACGACCTTGACGAGGACATTTTGCTTTCGCTCAATTCGCAGCAAGCCGAAATCGACGTATACGGCATAGGCACAAAGCTTATTACCAGTTACAAAAACGCCTCTCTCGGCGGCGTGTATAAACTGTGTGCAATGGAGACGGACGGGAAACTTTTGCCGAAGATAAAAGTGTCCAACAGCCATGAAAAGACCACAAATCCGGGAGTAAAAAAACTTCTGCGCATATATAAGGACGGCATGGCGCAGGCCGATTTGATTTGCCTTGAGGACGAAGAGATTGACATAAACAAACCGTTGACGATCTTTCACCCCGAGCAAACTTATAAGCGCACTACATTTACCGACTATGAAATCAAAGAATTGATGGTGCCCGTATTTAAGGCTGGCGAGCTTGTATACGATCTTCCGTCGCTTGAGGAAATAGCTCGTCACGAGGACAAGTCGATAAACGAGTTTTTCCCGGAATACAGGCGCGTCCTGAACACGCAAGAGTATAAAGTGGATCTATCGAAGAGGCTGTGGGAGCTTAAGCAGGAGCTATTGTCCATGCCGAGATTTTGAGAAACACGCAAGAATAAATTTTGCGGTTGACAACCCGTAAAAGAGTTGACAAATTCATATAATGCGGATGATCGACGGTTTTTATGCGCCGACGATGTCAACTTTTATGGAATTTTGTCGAAAAATGTAAAATTTCGTCAACATCTTTGTCGGTATATGCGCGAGCGTTATAGGGATATTGGATATTATGGATGTAATTCAGTTCAACTATCTTTTATCAAGGTTCAAAAGTGATTCGTCTGCGATGGATACGCTTTTTACATATTACTACAGAAGGATCGTCGCTCATCTTTGCGGCGTATACGGTTTGGATCTGGCGCATGAGGCGGCGCAAACGTTTTTTACGGAGTTGTATGACAAAAAGTCATTCGGTTTTGTTCACTCTCCGACGGCATGGGTATATAAATGTGCGGAGAATATCGCAAAGAAGATCATAATCAAGGACAGAAAAGAGCTGCGTCCGCGCGAACCTTATCAGCCGCAGGACACGGATTCCGCATATGAAGCGGAAATAGAATTGAACGATATTTTGAGCGGACTCGACGATTTGTCCCGACGCATCGTGCGTATGTTGCATATCGAAGGATACAACTCCAGAGAAGTCGGCGAAATTTTGGGAATGAAGCCTGCTACAGTAAGACAAAAGTATTTGAGGACGCTCAAAAAGCTGCAAAAGAAGTATCAATCTGTCACAAACGGCGCACCATGTAATATCTAAAATGTAGTTTGCCAAAAGGAGAAAAGTATATGAAGAACAAAACTATCGGATTTACATTGGCGATCGCGGTTTTACTGATTTTTGCGTTTGCGCTTGGGCTTGGTTTAGCCGACGTCCGCGTCGCGGAAGCTTTGAGGCCGAGTCTGTGCGACGAAGTATTCAAAAACACGCTCGACGACCTCGCCGACGAGTATGTCGACGGTCATTACGCCGTATCGGCGAATAAGGAGATCGTATACGATATTGCGCTCAATCCGCTGGGCGTAGTTTATGATTTCGCAATAAATGGCGAGAGGGGATATGCTATTTTGATAGACGTTGACGGCATGATAGAGGTGTCGGAGATATATTTTGACGCCGACAATCCGTATGCCATTCTCGACGCGGAATATCCCGTCTATGTGCAACCTTTTGTCTATGTCGCAAGCGACGGGGAGAGGATCACAACGCTTGACGGCACGCCTCTTGACGATCAAACGGTCGAAATGCTTGCCGAGGACGCCTTCTTCGGCGGCGGAGAGGACGACCTTTGGGGCTCGAATGAATACGTATATTATACAGACAGGAGCGACAACAATAAGCTTTTGTCGATGATGTATCCTACAAATACTGATGTGTCGGGGCTTGGCAACAGTTGCGTACCTATTGCTGCTGGCAACATCATAACTTATTGGGACAGGTTTTGCCCCAATCTTATACCTAATTACGAGCCCGGCAGTTTTTTGTTGACCGAATATCTGTATACCGGACAATGCTCGGAGACGGACGCCGTGACGCGTCAATTGTATGTCGATATGGACACCAACGGTCCTAATCCCGGCACTACTGTGGAGCAATTTAAAACGGGGATAAAGACTTTTTGCAATCGTCAAGGCTATGGCGTGACGCTTGCCTCCTGCATGACGGGCGGAGCATTCGATTTCGGCAAGGTAAAGAGCGCCATCGACGACGGAAAGCCTCTTATGCTCTTTACAAAGACCTTCAGCGCGGCAGAGATATTTAGGAAGGATGGTTACGATATTTTGTCCTTTCTCAACTGCTCGGCAACTCACGCTATGGCGGGGTTTGGATATAATGAAGTCACTTATACTCTGTCCGACGGCACGGTAAGGATAGACAAATATGTCGCCGTAGCTACGGGGTTACATAATCAAATAAAAGGATATTGTAATATAAACGCGACAAACTTCGGAGACGTACTATCCGTGACTATCGCATAGGAGCAAATATGAAAAAAGACAAGCGGTTACAACAGCTGGCGGACGCCTCCCTCGAAAATTTTGAGGACAAGGCTTTCAAACAGGAGCTTTTGCAGCGACAGAGCACTGTCAAGCCGAAGAAGCTTAGCGGAAGGACAGTCGCGTGGCTGTCATCTGCCGCTTGCGCCGTTGTTGCAATTGTTGTCACCGCCGTGCTGTTGTCCGTCTATCTGCGTCCCGAGCAGGACAATACGGTGTATTTGCTCGGACAGCTTGTGGCAAGCGACGCGCAGATAAGTGATGTAAACGAGATTACAGTTGGAATGGATTTTGCAGATTTAGATTATGAAATATTGAAAAAATATATAGATGATAATTCGGGAAAGTCAGTGTATTTCAACGGTATTATAGTAGACAAAGAGGCATTTTATCAATTTAATATAGTTGTGGTAGTTGATCAAAGATATAAATACTCATCTGAAAATAGTTTTTCGCTTGATGTGTTGACAGACGTTGCGGAAGTTAAGGGCTATACGGTCAATTATTTGCCGACCAGCGTTCAAAATGACATGCTCTATTTTCATACCGTGAGAGGTGTGATAACGACGGAGACGGAAAAAGTGTACGTACAATTTGAGCAGACTACGATCGGCGAAAGCAACGATTTTTTGGAACTGCTTGCGCAATTGATAGTTTGACGTCGAATAAAAAGCATAATGAAAACCGCCGAATGTTCGGCGGTTTTTTATGTCAGTTGAATCTGCCTCCTCTGCGCTTTTTCTTGCTGCGCTGCGAGTCGCGCTGGGCAATTGCGGTGGGGGAGATGCCGTATGCGTCCTCGATCTCGTCCTTCAGTTTGTCCATAGTCATATAGCGCTTTATTTCGCCGTGTTTGACCACGGATATTATGCCCGTCTCCTCGCTTACGACGATGGACAACACGTCGGTCTCTTCCGTGACGCCTATCGCGGCGCGATGCCTTGTGCCCATCTCCTTGTTGACGTTGCGCTGAGTCAGCGAAAGGAAGCAACCGGCGGCTATTATTTTGTTTCCGCGCACGATGACGGCGCCGTCATGTAGGGGAGCTTTTGTGTTGAATATGCTTTCAAGCAGGGCGGCAGAGAGTACCGCGCCGAGCTTTGTGCCCGTGTCCAGCACGTTGTTGTGGATGTCGCCCTCCGTATCTATGATGATGATCGCGCCCACGTTCTGCTTCGCCATATCCTGGCATGCGGTAAGAATTTCGGAAGTGGCGTCGCGCAACTCGTCGTCGCTTCCCAATGCTTCGAGGTTTCTGGTGGCCGACACCTTTTGAAAGATATTCTTGAAGTCGTTTTGATATACGACGCAAGCGGCGATGATCTCAAACAGCACGACGTAGTGCATTATGTATTTAGCGGCGGTCAGAGTTGTGCCTCCGAGCATTCCGGCAAGCACTTGCACAAGCACGTCCAGCACGAAACCCAGCGCTAGCAACAGAAAAACTTTTAAATTGCGCTTGTAGATGAAAAACACAAGTACCGCCGTTGTCACTACAAGGAAAATCACGGCGTCTATAATTGCATAAAGGTCGAGATTGGTAAAAAATCCAAAAAAGTCGTAGTTCATATTGCCTCCGTATTTGCCAAATATTATAGATCGAACTCGTCAAAGACATTATCCTTTTTCTCGTCGTCTTTGGGAGCGCCTTGATCGTCGCTGAATACGTCTTCGTATCCGCTGTCATCGTTTCTCATATTATAGCCCGGATTTTGATGATTCGCGTTGTAATAATCGCGTGTTTCGGGGTTTCGGAATAGGTTGGATTGCTTTTTGAGCAGCGACCCGAGCACGATTGCGGCGATTACGTATGCCACATATACGCACACGCCCGCAATTATGGCGGCGATTTCCATTTTGTCTATTGCCAGCACGTATCCGTACTCTTCCAAAATTTCGGCGAATTCCGGATTGGACAAACCCGTGTCAAGCAAAGCGACAAGACCGCCGCGCATTGCGAAAATTATGCCCTCTGCCACAAAGAAGACAGTGGACCAAACGCTGAAAGCATTGTATTTTTCTACGGGATTCAGGCCGAATTTTCTTGCGATAACCAAGAAAAACATCAACATCATGGCGAGGTTTATCATAAACGGCTGTATGAGGTTGCCCGTAAAATACAGCAAATTGTCGTTGAGTATCGCAAAAGTTTCTATTATGCCGACAATAAATTTCGAAGCCGCGGCAAATGCCATGGCAAGATAGCAAAAATCATTGCGCGAGACGCTTCTGACAAAGCGACTTGCTCCGATGCTCCACACCGCAAGCGTGCATAAAAACGTGATCGCCGCCGGCAACGGACCGTCCAAAATGACGAGGCGGAATATACTTATTGCGGACGTGATTTTTTCCGTGCTGCTTGTGAGCACGGCTATTGTAGAATATATATCGTAGATATTGCGCACGAAGCTTGCGACAATAAGCGCGATCCATATCCATACATAGTATTTTCTATCGATTTTGTTTGGGACCATATTGACTCCTATATATTCAGCAGTTCAAGCACTGCCTCGTGCGCGGCGTTTTGCTCGGAACATCTGCCCGAAACTATGTCAAATTGCTTGCGATGCAAATAGTCTACGCTCTTTTTCAGCCTCACCTGCGAATAGTTTTCAAGCGTGCGCTTCATAAAGTGTATCGCGCCGGGTTTTACGCCCAAGAGTACCGCCATCTCGTCGTTTGTGCGCGATCTATTCAGCGACAAGTGCAAAAGGCGGCGGTATTTTTCGTACATATTATTCAAAAGCGTGACCGACCGCACGCCGTTTATCTCGAAAAAATTCAGTATTTTCAATGCTTCGTTGGCATTTTTCGTGCTCACCGCGTCCGCCAAGGCGTAATATTGAAAGTCAAGGTCCTCGGTGACCATATCTTTTACGTCGCCAAGCGATATTTCGGTATCCGAGTACGCCTTCAGTTTTGTGATTTCGGAGGCAATACGCGCCATGGAGCCGGCGGTGCGACGTATAAGTTCCTCAACGGCGGAGGGGGACATTTGCTTTGCCGGCGGACGTCTCAAAAGTTTTGCGACCTCTGCTCGCAAATCGTCGTCTTTCAAAGAGTCGCAGCCGACGTCCTCTATGCCTTTAAGTTTTATGGCCTTTGCAACGGCATCGTCTGCGTCAATCACTAGGACGGATCCGCTCATGGGCGACGCGATATAGTCTTTCAGCATGGCTAGCGACGCCTCGCCTATGGGTTGTCTCAACGTCAAAACCACCACTCTATGTTCGTCAAATACGGGAAAAGTGTCAAGCGCGGCAAGCGCGTCGCCAAGCGCGTCCTCGCCTTCAAAGGACGAATAATTGAAGTCCAGGTAGTCAGGCGAAAGGATCTCTTTAAAGGCTTTCAACGCTTCTGAGCAAAGCCAATCGTCGTCGCCGTGCACCAAATATACGGGAGCAAAACCGCCCGTCATACAGGCGCCGATATGAACTTTCAACTCAAAATATTTCACGCCGAACCTATATACCTTTTATATTATATCAATTATATTTCATCATATCACCAATTTTTTGCAATGTAAAGAATTTTGTCAAACAGGTGGAGTTGTGTGGACATTTTCCTCCGCCGTTGCTATAATTTTCGCGGAGGCTTTATGGGGATCAGGATAGCAAGAGTAGGGCTTCATCATTTCGAGGAGCCGTGCATATCGGGAAAAAGAGGCAGCGGAACGGTGTTTTTTTCGGGGTGCAACTTGAAATGCCTGTTTTGCCAAAACCATGTTATATCCCATGAAGGGAAGGGCCTCGAAGTCTCAGCGAGAGAGCTTTTGGATTGTATGTCGCGTCTTGAAGATATGGGCGCGCACAACATAAATCTCGTGACGCCCTCAAATTATACAAATTTGCTCATACCCGTACTTGAACAGGCAAAATCGCGGCTTAAAATACCTATTGTGTGGAATAGCAGCGGATATGAAACAGTGACTAACATCAAGAAGCTCAAGGGACTTGTAGACATATATTTACCCGATTTTAAGTACAGCGACGACAATATGGCGTTTGAATATTCCTGTGCTAAAGGCTATTTCGAAGTGGCGAAAAAAGCTATTGCGCAGATGAGAGAAAACGCGCCCGATGACGTTTTCGACAATGACGGTATGATGTTGAGCGGCGTGATTGTCAGACATCTCGTGCTTCCGGAAGGCGTCGACAATGCAAGAGGAGTCATGAGAGCGATTGCCGATATAGACAAGGATATATATGTAAGCGTCATGGGACAATATTTTCCAACGACGGCGGTGGCGGATCATCAAATACTCGGAAGGCGCCTTACGGAGGATGAGTATGACGCGGCGACGGATGCATTTTTTAATGCCGGATTGCATAACGGATTTTCGCAGGAGCTTGACAGCGCCACGGAAGAGTATGTGCCCGACTTCGACTTGAAAGAGCTTGCGGAATTTCTCGGAAAGGTGAATTTTGTCGATAATTAAAAAATTATTAAGAAAAATGTAAAATATTCTTGATGATTGCGGTCGAATATGCTAATATTATCGCAATGTGAATGAGGTGCATATTATGTACGATTTGTTTTTCGAGACAATGAAAATAGGCGCCGTAAGCGGAACGACCGTTGCCGCTTCTTGCAATCCTCATTTTTGCGACGACATAAATTGATGTTCCTTTCGGGGGCATCTTTTTTATGATAAATAAAGTTAAGGAGAAAGTTATGGCAAACAACAATCTCATTTATGATGTACGTGATGTGCCAAAGCCCTTTGGAAAGTTGCTGGTATTCGCTTTCCAACAAGTGCTCGCTATCATGGCGGCAACGATCGCGGTTCCGACCATCGTCGGCAGACCTACGGACATTCCGGCGGCAATTCTCGGCGCCGGTCTCGGCACGATAGTTTATTTGCTCTTCACAAGGTTCAAGAGCCCCGTGTTTCTCGGAAGTTCGTTTGCGTTTTTGAGCTCGCTCGGCGTAGCGGTCGCTTACGGATATTTCGGCATAATCATCGGCTCGGTATTCGCGGGCCTCGTGTATGTGATCCTCGCTATCATCATTCATTTTGCGGGCACAAAGTGGGTGAGCAAACTCATGCCTCCCGTCATAATCGGGCCTACGGTCGCACTCATCGGACTCAGCCTTGCCGGAAGCGCAATGGGCGATATAGTCAAGGCAAACGGAGCGGTGACGATCGCGCAACAGCTTGTCGAAACTGCGGAGGGTTCGGGCACATGGGTCATGAAAGAGGTCACAACTCCGACTATGGGCTACAACCTAATAGCATTGCTTTGCGGTCTTGTCACATTCATCACGATTATTGTTTGCTCATCTCAAAAGAAGTTTAAGACGCCCAAGCTCATTCCGTTTATCATCGGCATCGGCGTAGGATATCTTGTGGCTGCTTTCTTCTCCGCGATCGGTTACGGCGCAAACGTCAATTATCTCAAGATAATAGATTGGAGCCCGTTGGTCAACAATTTCAAAGTGCTTGCTGCAAATTCCGGCGCGACGGCAGGACAGAAAGTGCAGGCATTCCTTACGTATCCCAATTTCGCACTGTTGCACGGCATCACAGACGCGGTAAACGGCAATTCCGGGCTTACGGCGTCCGGCGTCGCGGAAGTGGCAATAGCTTTCATCCCCGTTGCTCTCGTCGTGTTTGCGGAGCATATTGCGGACCATAAGAACCTTGGCTCGATCATAGGCAAAGACCTTGTCGAAGGCGAGCCCGGACTGAAGAGAACTTTGCTTGGCGACGGCGTCGGATCCATTGTCGGCACGGTGTTCGGTTTCTGCCCCAACACTACTTACGGCGAGTCCGTCGGCTGTGTGGCGATCACCAAAAACGCTTCCGTTTGGACTATACTTACCGCGGCTATCATGTGCATAGTGCTGAGTTTCATCAGCCCGATCATGTGCTTGCTGCAGACGATCCCCAGCTGTGTCATGGGCGGCGTTTGCCTTACCCTGTACGGATTCATCGCAGTTTCGGGACTTAAGATGTTCAAAAATATCGATCTCGGCGAAAACAGAAATCTGTTTGTCGTCAGCGCGATCCTCATCGCGGGTATTGGCGGTCTTGCGATTCAAATCCCGTATGCAGTGGACGGCAACGGCATGGTGGCAAAGACCATTCAAGTTACGTCAATCGCTACGGCGCTCATCCTCGGCATCGTGACCAACGCGATAATCACCGCTATCGAAAAGAGAAAGGGCGGAGAGGACGAGAAGCCCGAAAGCCTTATGGCGGCTCCTGTGGGCGCAGACGCAACATATGAAGTGGGCGAGAGCACAGGTGAAGAAGATGTCGTAAAGACGGAAACTGTCGCGGAAGAAGTCGTTCTCGAGCCCGTCGAGACGGAGATCGAAACCGAAGAGACCGAGGTCGAAAAGGCTGTTGAGGGTGATGCGATAGAGACCGTCACGACCGATACGGCGGAGTAAACGCAATAAGAGGTGTATATGAAAAATTATCCCAACGTGACGATTTTCAGTCATCCGCTCATACAGCACAAGGTTGCGATTTTGCGCGATGAAAATACCAAAATGAAGGAGTTCAGAGAACTCATCGAAGAGATAACCACTCTAATGGTGTATGAGGCGTTTAAGGACGTTCCCACTAAGAGAGTGACGGTCAAGACTCCTCTTGAAGTGACGGAGCAGACTATGGTCGCGGACAATGCTGTCACGATCGTACCTATCTTGCGCGCGGGCCTCGGCATGGTCAACGGAGTTCATACGCTTTTCCCGACGGCCAGAGTGGGGCATATCGGTCTCTATCGCGATGAGGAAACTCTTGAGCCGCATGAATATTATTGCAAACTTCCCGAGGGCATCGAAGACAGCGTAGTGGTACTGCTCGATCCGATGTTGGCCACCGGCGGCAGCGCAATAGGCGCTATAGACCTGCTCAAAAAACGCGGATGCAAAAATATATGCCTTATGAACATCATAGGTGTGCCAGAGGGCGTTGAAGCGGTGCACAAAGCGCATCCCGACGTCAAAGTGTACGTATCCACGCTTGATCGTCAGTTAAACGAACACGGATATATACTGCCGGGGCTTGGCGACGCCGGCGACAGACTGTTCGGCACAAAATAAATAGAAACGGACGGCAATATTGCCGTCCGTATTTTTTATATTGCAAATGGTTTTATGTTGCATAAATAAAATTATTTGTTTCCGTATGCAAGTTTCAACCTTTCGGTGCCCGAGAGAATGACTTTACGGATGCGTATGTTTTGAGGCGTGACCTCAAGCATTTCGTCGTCGTTTAAAAATTCAATAGCTTCTTCTAGGCTGAATTTGCGAGGCGTGTTGAGACGCAACGCTTCGTCGGAGCCCGCCGCGCGCATATTCGTGACATGCTTGCGCTTGCAGACATTCACTCTGATATCCTCATTTTTGGGCGACATGCCAACAACCATACCCTCGTAAACCATGGTTTGCGGAGTGATGAAAAGCTGGCCGCGTTCTTGTGCGTTGAATAGGCCGTATGCTGCCGCTTCGCCCGTCTCATACGCCACGAGAGAGCCTGTAAAACGTCGGGGAATCGCACCTTTGTAGGGGGCATAGCCGTCAAACAGTTGGTTCATGACGCCTTCGCCCTTTGTATCCGTCAGAAATTCGTTTTTGAAGCCGAACAGACCTCTTGCCGGTATGCGAAATTCCATACGGATGCGGCTGCCCATGGGGTTCATGTTGAGTAGTTCACCCTTTCTGAGGCCCATTCTTTCCATCACGGGGCCTATGCAGTCGGCAGGTACGTCAATGAACAATTTTTCCATAGGTTCGCATTTTACGCCGTCTATCGTTTTGTAAATCACTTTGGGCGTGCCCACGCCGAATTCATATCCCTCGCGTCGCATAGTTTCGATGAGGATGCTCAGATGCATCTCGCCTCTGCCGCACACTGTGAAGGTGTCCGGGCTGTCCGTCTGGTATACGCGCAGCGAAACGTCTTTCAGCAGTTCGCGGAAGAGCCTATCGCGCAGATGACGCGATGTGACATACTTGCCTTCTTTGCCCGCAAATGGGCTGTCGTTCACGCAAAAATTCATCTCGATCGTCGGTTCGCCGATTTTGACGAAAGGCAACGGCTCTATCTTGGAGGGAGCGCAAATCGTATTTCCTATCGTTATATCGTCAATGCCGCTGAAGCAGACGATATCTCCCACTGTCGCCTCCTCTATCGGGACGCGCTTCAGACCCTCTATTTGAAATAGGTTTACGATTTTGCTTTTGTAGGGGGAAATGCCGCTATGGTAGTCGCAGACGGTGACTTCTTCCGCCGCTTCCACCTTGCCGCGCTCTATCTTGCCTATGCCTATGCGTCCTACATAGTCGTTATAGTCAATTGCGGAAACCAAAAGTTGCAGTTCTCCGTTTTCATCGCCCTCAGGGGCGGGTATATAGTCCAGGATCGTGTCGAAAAGCGGCTTCAGCGATGTGCCCGGAGTGCGAAAATCCTTTGTTGCGGTGCCCGTCTTGCCCGAGCAATAAAGTATCGGGCTTGCAAGTTGTTCGTCGTCGGCGTCGAGGTCGAGCAACAACTCCAACACCTCGTCGCCCACCTCTTCGAGCCTCGCGTCGGGTTTGTCGATTTTGTTGACGACAATGATGATCTTAAGCCCTAGGGCAAGCGCTTTTTCCACCACGAAGCGAGTTTGGGGCATAGGACCCTCTTGCGCGTCTACGAGCAGTATTACACCGCTGACCATTTTCAGCACTCTCTCGACTTCGCCGGAAAAGTCCGCATGCCCGGGGGTGTCTATAATGTTTATTTTTACGCCGTTATAGTGGATAGAGGTGTTTTTTGCGAGTATTGTGATGCCTCTCTCTCTTTCCAGGTCGCCGCTGTCCATGACGCAGGTCGCCACTTGTTGGTTGTCTCTAAAGGTGCCCGATTGTTTAAGCATGCCGTCCACAAGCGTGGTTTTGCCGTGGTCGACGTGGGCGATTATGGCGATATTTCTCAAATCGTTTCTTATCATATATGCCTTCTTTGTATCAACATTTGCAATTATATTTACAACTGTGCATATTAGCACATTTACAAGAGTAAAAGCAAATATTTTATGCCTGATTTGTGCACTTAATCAAAATGTGCCTCACAGGGCACATTCAAGATATGTTTTATTGTTGCCGCATAGCCGATTTCTATTCGTTTCGCTCAAACGTCGGTAGCATCATCTTGATTTTCGTCGGCTATCGATTTGTCTTTGCTAAATTCGCGAGTCACGTCCGCCGCCGCTTCCAAGATCGGCTCCGAAAATGTTTCCGATCCGGGAGCTTCGGTATGCTCGCGCTTTTTGAAATGCGAATATGGTTTGACTATTTCCTCGATACAGCGCACCGAGTTATTTTCGTCATCTGTTTCGACCTCTATCACGAGTTCATCACCGTCCATCAGTTTTGCGTCGGAGACGGGCAAAACAATTTGGCCGCCACGTGATATCGACGCTACTTGTACATTGTCTGCCCAAAGTATATTTCTTATAGTATGTCCCTCTGCATAGGCGCCACCGCACACTTTGGTTTTATAAGTGAAAAACAACTTCTTACGGTCCTGCGTCTCTATCATATCCTCAAGCAACGCGTCATAGATGGGTTGCGTCCTGAAGACGTAACCGAGTATGTAGCCTATGGCAACGCCGAGTATCACCGGCCCC